>JANWVM010000051.1 GCA_025056115.1 Gloeomargarita sp. SKYG116 | reverse complement strand
TCCCGATAGGTTTTCACTGCGGCTTCTTTATCGCCAAGTTCTGCCTGCGTTTGGGCCAGTAAAATGGCGTATTCGCTCACCTGAGGATGCAATTCCGCTAATCGCTCCAGTAAGGGAACCGCTCCTTTCAAGTCTTTTTCTTGCAGGCGAATTTCCAACAACCCGCGCAAGGCGTAGGTATTATTCGGGTCTTTTTGCAGCACCAGTTCATACCCTTTGGCCGCGCTGACCCGTTCATCCGTGGGAGTTGGTTTTGAGGCGGAAGTCTCCGGCAGCAAATTATCTAAATAGGGCAAAACGCCCAGCCCTAAAAAAGCCGCCCCGCCAATCACCATGACCAATTTTAACCACCAGCGCTGGGGCGTTGCCATGTTGCTCACTCCCCCACGACCCAACGCCTTCATCCTACCAAACGAAGTGATAGGCTGGAAACGGTCACACACCCAAGCGCCATTATGCCCACGTTGGTTTTCAATGGGTTACCCCTGCCCACTATCCAAGCGGTGGTCTGGGATAAGGACGGTACACTGGCGGATACGCTGGATTACTGGCGGCAAGTGGGCGAACAACGCCTGCAGTGTCTAGAGGCTAAGGCGCCGGGGGTGGCTCACCGCCTGCGACGCGCTTTCGGGTTCAAAAACGGCGCTCTGGAACCAGGGGGGCTGCTGGCGACGGGAAGCCGGTATGAGAACGAAATTGCCGCAGCGGCTTATGTCGCAGAGCTGGGTTGGGATTGGCAAAGCGCGTTGCACCTGGTGCGGGACATTTTTCAGCAAGTGGAACGGGAAGGCCCCAGCGTGCAAACCATTCCTTTACGCCACGGCGCTCGCGAGGTACTCCAACAACTGGCGCAAGCAGGATACCGGCAAGCGATTCTTTCAGCGGATATTTCCCCGAACGTGCAGGCCTTTGTCGCCCACAATCAACTCCACGACTTGCTGGACTACTACACAGGGATTGACCTGCCCCCCAGTAAACCCGACCCCCAGGCGCTCCTACACACCTGTCAAATCCTGGGCGTTGACCCTAGCCAAACGGTCATGGTCGGCGATTCCCCCGTCGATATGGAAATGGCTAAGCGGGCGGGATGTGCTGCAGCTATCGCGGTTAGCTGGGGATTTCACCAGGGCCACAAACTAGCTCCCTTAGCTGACAGCGTCATCAGCGATTGGTCCCAAATTCAGGTGCTAGGGTGAGGGAATGCCGCCAATACGATGGGGAGGCCAAAACCGGACGGCGGCACGACCAATGATGTTTTGCCGGGGGACAAATCCCCAGAAGTGACTGTCAAAACTGTGGTTGCGGTTATCCCCTAATACCAGGTAATGGCCAGGAGGTACGGTCACAGGGCCATATTCGTAATTCGCTGGTGCAGCAACGTAGGGTTCCGCGAGGGGCTGGCCATTGATATACACTACGCCTTTTTTCACTTGCACCTGTTCGCCGGGTAAGCCAATGATTCGCTTAATAAACGCATCTCGAAATCCCTGTTCCCGCAGCACCGGCGTTGGTTGAAACACCACAATTTCACCCCGTTGGGGGTCACGAAACTCGTAGGTCACTTTGTCAATAATGAGCCGGTCATTCACCTGCAGTGTGGGCATCATGGATTCTGAGGGGATGTAGCGCGCTTCGGCGACAAACGTCCGAATCCCAAACGCCAGGAGTAAGCTGACTCCAATGGTTTTGACCCACTCGACCAGGCTGTTTTCATCAGTGGGTTTCGAGGATTTGAGGGCTTGTTTTTTGTCCACTTTCGTCATAGGCGAATTACTGGCATCACTCCTGCTATGAAATCTAGTCTAGCGGGCGGTACACGCGGTAGTTGATATGAGGAAAGATGTTGTCTATTTGTTCCAGCTTCACTAACCACTCTCGGTCAATTTTACCCGCCTTAATCTCTTCGTACAGCCGGTTGAACCGCTGCAAATGGGAGCGGGTGCGTTTTACAGCATAGGGCACCATGGTTCCGGTCCGCATGATGAACGCCCAGTCGGACGATTGCGCCAGGAGCAACTCTCGCGCTGCTTGATTCAAAGCCCGCCATTCCCATTGGTCCTTCGGTTCGCGCCGGCTCAGTTCAATCATCCGTTCGGTAGCCTTATGCAGGTGCGGGTAAATCCAACTGTTGGTCTCGTTGAGCCAGTACTCGTGAAAACCCTTGTACCCCCAACTGGACTGGGCAGGACGGCAAACCTGTTGCGTGGGGTGCGCCCGCAGGTAATCGCTCAAGTGGGTCATTTCGTACACGTCCTGGTCGTAATAGGACTTGCGGAACAAATAATCCAAAAACCAGGGGCCTTCGTACCACCAGTGGCCGTAGAGTTCGGCGTCGTAGGGAGCGGTCACGATGGGGGGCCGTTGCATCAGTTCTGCCAAATACCCAATTTGCTGCGTGCGGTTGTACATAAAGTTGCCAGCATGCTCTGCCGCTTTTTCTCTGGCCCAGTAGGGATCGTATAGCGCCTTGTCACCGAGACTGCTGTTGCGATGGGTAATGCGGTGGTATTTAATCCCCACGTTCTTGCGCTGGCCGTTGGGCATGATGTAGGGCTTGATGTATTCATAATCGGCTTCCCAGCCAATGTCTTTGTAAAATTCCCGATATACCGGGTCCCCGGGATACCCCACTTCCGATGACCAGACCTGTTGCGAGGTTTCGTGGTCGCGGGCAAAGGCGGCTACCCCAGTTTCCGTAAAGATAGGGGCATACGTCCCATAGCGCGGGCGAGGCCGGGCGTAGAGCAACCCATGACCATCACAAATGAAATAGCGAATCCCCACATCCGCCAGCAGTCGTTCCAACCCCTCGTAGTAGGCGCACTCGGGAATCCAGATGCCACGCGGCATGCAGCCAAAGTGTTCCTGGTAGTGCTCGACCGCCACCTGCAACTGCGCCCACACCGCCTGGGGGTACATCTGCATCAAGGGCAAATAGCCATGGGTAGCGGCAGAAGTAATGATGTCTAGGTTGTTGGTGTCTTGGAATTGCTTGAACGCTGCTACTAAGTCCCCGCTGTAGTCTTCCCAGGTCTGGCGGATCAGGTTGAATTCGCGGGCGTAGTGTTCGGCGAGATACTTGATGTGCCCATTGTGCTGGTTGTGTTCAATCTCCAGTTCTGCTAGCTCTTCGAGTTTGGCTAGGTACTGGTCATAGCGCTCCTGGAGCAGGGGGTCGCGCAGCATTTGCACCAGCGGCGGCGTCAGGCTCAGGGTCATCTTAAAATCAATCCCGTCCCGCTGGAGACCCTCAAACATCCGGATCAGGGGAATGTATGTTTCTGTGATTGCCTCGTACAGCCACTCCTCCTCCAAAACGTAGTCCGCTTCGGGGTGCCGGACAAAGGGCAAGTGGGCGTGCAGCACCAGTGCCAGATAACCAATTGCCATGCGGGAACCTGAAAACTTTGAGTGTTATTTTAGGATTTTCCCATACCGACATGCGCATCCTCACTAGGGATTGCCAGTTACTCCCCAAATGGTAACCCTGCTAAGATGCGAGAAGACCGGCAAAGGCTGTGACGCCATGAGTTTGTTTGACTGGTTTGCCAACCGACCTAAGGCGGCTCCCCTGAGTCAGGAACAACAGCAACGCGAAATTGCCGATGGCCTCTGGACGAAATGCCTGGCCTGCGGCGCACTGACCTACACCAAAGATTTACATCTGAATAACAAAGTCTGTCCCGAATGCGGCTATCACCACCCCGTCACGAGTCAGGAACGGATTAAACAACTAGTGGATGCCGACACGTGGCGACCCATTAACGAGCACCTAGCGGCTGCTGACCCGTTGCACTTTGTCGACCGCAAACCCTACAGTGACCGCCTCAGGGAAATGCAACACAAAACGGGCCTCAAAGACGCTATCCAAACAGGTTTCGGCAAGATTGATGGGCTGCCAGTGGCCTTGGGCGTGATGGACTTCAACTTCATGGGCGGCAGCATGGGGTCGGTAGTGGGGGAAAAAATTGCCCGTCTCGTCGAGGAAGCAACTCAGAGCCGGCTGCCGGTGATTTTGGTGTGTGCGTCTGGCGGAGCGCGGATGCAAGAAGGCATGCTGAGTCTGATGCAAATGGCCAAGACCGCAGCGGCCTTGGGACGGCACCGGCAAGCCAATTTGCTCTACATCAGTGTGTTGACCCATCCCACGACCGGTGGGGTTACTGCTAGTTTTGCCATGCTCGGGGACTTAATCTTGGCGGAACCCAAAGCGCTTATCGGCTTTGCTGGGCGACGGGTGATTGAACAAACCCTGCGGGAAAAGCTGCCTGATAACTTCCAAACGGCGGAATACTTGCTGCAACACGGTTTTGTGGACATGATTGTGCCGCGTACCCGCCTGAAAACAGTGCTTGCCCAACTCCTGCGCCTGCATACACCCGTATCACAAACAGGCGGCCACCGCTATGTAAGCCCCGGATTCCTGCTAAGCTAAAGGGTGCTGCTGTTGTGTTGGGCATCAAGAGGAGAATCATGATCAGAATGTGCCTTTGGTTGCTAGTGGGTGTCTGGCTGTGGTGGGGCTGGTTGGCGCCGGCTTGGGCGGTCCAGTTGGACGCAGCGACCCGCACAGTGCCCCTGAACGATAAGGGGGATATGGTTACCTTGAGCTTGCAGGAGGTGCAGCGGGGCAAACGGTTATTCAATGCCAAATGCGCCACCTGTCACGCGGGCGGGATTACGAAAACTAATCCGGCAGTGGGTCTCGACCCCGAATCCCTGGCCTTGGCCACCCCACCCCGCAATAACATCGAAGCTTTAGTGGACTATATGAAAAACCCGACAAGCTATGACGGTTTAACGTCGATCGCCGAGATTCATCCCAGTATCGCCAGCGCCGATATTTACCCGAAAATGCGGGATTTAACCGAGGATGACCTGTACGCGATTGCGGGGCATATTCTGATCCAACCAAAAATCCGGGGGGTCCAGTGGGGCGGCGGCAAGGTGCATTACTAATCCTGAGTGCCCTGTGGCTGGGTTGGGCGGTCTGGCTATGGACAGTGTTTCCGGCTTGGGCTGCCCGCATTGATTCCTACGTCCAGCGCTACCTGCAGGTCGAGGCACCGGTGGCCCTCAAAGCGGATGCCAGTGGCACCTTACAAACATTTACGGCTGAAGACCTCAGCGTTGGCAAGCGCTTGTTTGAAAGCAACTGCATCAATTGCCACGTCGGCGGCGCTACGCTCCCTAACCCACGGGTGTCATTGTCGTTAGCTGACTTGCAGGGCGCCACTCCCCCCCGCGATAATATCGCTGCACTAATGGCCTTTAGCCGCGCTCCCCGCAGTTACGATGGTCGCGAAGAAAACTATACTTGCCGCATCCTGCCGCCAGAAACGGTTTCGGATCAGGAATTGGCCCAGTTAGCGGCTTTTGTTCTCCGAGCAGCGCAGGTGGCGCCAGGCTGGGGCAGCAAGGACTTTTAGGAAGCCATCGCCACGGCAATTTTTTCCTGCAACTCGCCGGACTGGTACATCTCAATCATAATGTCCGAGCCGCCAATGAATTCGCCATTGATGTAGACCTGGGGGATGGTCGGCCAATTGCTGTACTCCTTGATGCCCTGCCGGATTTCTTCGTCGCTGAGCACGTCAAAGGTCTCATAAACCGCGCCCACAGCATTCAAAATTTGCACCACATTGTTGGAGAAACCACACTGGGGCATCAGTTTTGTCCCCTTCATAAACACCATGATTTTGTTGTTCTTGATCAGGGATTCAATTCGGTCGCGGGTTTCCGGTCTCATAGGTGTTGCCCTATTCCTAAAAACGCTGCTGGTCACTTATTATACCAACCGGCTATCTGAGTTACAATCTAAATACCTTGAGCTTTATATACTTATGCCGAACTCGCCACTGCGCATTTGTTACGAAAATCAGGCCAAACTGACCGAATTTGCTGATTGGATATTACCCGGTCAATTTGCAGGCTTAACTGTTGAACATCAGGCGGTACGCCAGCGTGCCGGTTTATTTGATATCTCCCACATGGGGCAAATTCAACTGACCGGTCCCGACATTCTCACTCACCTGGAACGCCTGGTCCCTAGTAAGATTGCCCATCTCTCTCCTGGTATGGCAAAATACACGCTTTTGTTGAACGAACAGGGGGGAATTTTAGATGACCTGATTGTTTACGCCCAGGGGGAAGGGGGTGTTAAATTAATCGTCAATGCCGCCTGTACGACCAAAGACCTGCGCTGGTTACAGCAACATTTACCTGCGACCATCCACCTGGAACTCATGCACGGGGCGCTACTGGCACTGCAAGGTCCGCAGGCGACGGCCATTCTCCAAACTCTGGCGGATAGCTCGCTGGCAGCCATTCCCCGGTTTGGGCATCTCATGCTCACGACACCCCTGGGCACTGTTTGGGCGGCTCGCACTGGTTACACGGGGGAAGATGGCTGGGAAATCCAGACGGAACCGCATGTTGGCCAGGCGCTTTGGCACGAGTTGTTGCAAAAAGGGGCGACGCCTTGCGGTTTGGTGGCGCGGGACGTACTACGATTAGAAGCCGGCTTGCACTTGTACGGACAAGATATGAATGAAAGCACGACGCCATTGGCAGCGGGGCTGGGCTGGGTAGTGGACTGGCACAAGGGAGATTTTATCGGGCGAACAGCATTACAGATGCAAAAACAGGCGGGTGTCGCGCAAAAGTTAGTGGGATTGTGGGGCACTGGACGGCGGATTTTTCGCACGGGGTATCCAGTCTTGGCCGAGGGAAAACCGGTGGGGCATGTCACTAGCGGCACGCTATCTCTCAGTTTGGGGCGACCGATTGGGTTGGCCTACGTGGACACGGCTTGGGCGCAGGAGGGAACCGCCTTGACAGTGCAGGTACGAGACCAGGCGTTACCAGTTACAGTAGGGAAAAGAACGTTTTACCGTCGTGCTGGTTAGACCCATGGCGCTCACATATCCAGATGACTTGCGTTACACCCCCAGTCACGAATACGTAGCTCTCAAGGATGGCTTGGCTGTGGTGGGGATTACGGCGTTTGCGGTGGATGAATTGGGGGACATTACTTATCTGGAACTGCCGCCAGTGGGCCATCAACTGCAAAAAGGCGAGCGGTTTGGCACGATTGAATCGGTCAAAGCTGTTTCCGATCTGTATGCGCCGGTGTCGGGGATTGTAACGGCTGTCCATGAGGAATTGGTGGATGCGCCGGAGAAAATTGCAGAAGACCCTTACGGTTTGGGTTGGCTGGTAAAAATCCAAATGACTCAGCCGGAAGAAATCGCAACGTTGCTTTCCGCCGCAGATTACCAGGCCCAGTTGGGTGGGTAAAACGACCCGGGCTACCATAGGTTAAGCGCTAGGCCCTCATTGACTTGCTTAATCCGTGGCAAGTATCGGTTGCTTTCGTTGGTCAGGCAAGGTGGGACATTGCCCTGGCACTTAGCGGTGATTATTCCTGGTTGTTTAGCTGTCAAGAAACTGGTGCCGGGATCATAGCTCAGTCATCTAGGCTGGTCATCGTTTGGGTCGCAGGGCACAGCCTCTCTCTGACGATCTAAGGTTTTATAGCCGAGCTATCTATGGTTGTCAGCCCTCGGGTCGCAGGGCACGGCCCCGCCTTTGGGTTTTCTCTCCTCTCTCTGACAAACTAAAGCAGCTTGGCTATAGCTATTGCCCCAGGCCTGATGAATGGCAAGATGGAGTCAAAGGGCTTGTAGCGTCAATGATGTCTTCTTCTTTATCGTGGGTATTGGGAACGGTCGCTATCTTATTTCCTATTGCAAATCCAGTGGGCGCCATCCCTGTCTTTTACAGTCTGACAGCGAATGATACTCACCGATACCGCTTGCGTCAGGCGCAAAAAACAGCTCTCAATGTGTTTATTGTCCTGGCATTATTTTTGCTAAGCGGCAGGTTGATTTTAGACTTCTTTGGGATTTCCCTAGCTGTTGTGCGAATTGCTGGTGGGCTAATTGTTGCGCATACCGCTTGGGAAATGGTAACTTCTCAGCAGCGGCTAACGGTGCAAGAACATGCAGAGGCAGTGGATAAGGAGGATATTTCCTTTACACCGATGGCTGTGCCGCTCATTAGTGGGCCAGGCGCAATTGGGGTAATTATTAGCCTTTCCACACGCTGCCATTACTGGTCTGAATATCTCAGTTGTTTTCTAGGTATCTTCCTATTTAGCATTATCCTGTATTTGTGTTTGGCGCTCGGTGAACCTTTGATGAAGCGATTGGGGCAAACGGGAATGGGGGCAATCAACCGCATTTTTGGGTTCCTGATCCTAGCGATTGCCGTGCAGTTGATTGCCGATGGAACAACGGAAATTCTGAAAACCGCTCTGTGACTCCTACGCCTGCAACCAAGGCGTCAACACCAGCGCAACCATCACACCCAGCAGACCGCCCGCTAGTACCTGGGCCGGCGTATGTCCTAGGAGTTCGTGCAACCGGTTTTGGTCTTGAAACTCCTGGTGTTCGCGGCGTAGGGTGTCCACCATTTGGTTAAGCAAGCGAGCATGGCGACTGGCAGCCAAGCGGACCCCTGAGGCGTCGTACATGACAATCAGCGCCACGACGACAGCAATAGCAAATTCTGGCCCATTCCAACCCCAGGTCTGACCAACGGCCACAGCTAAAGCGGCCACTAGCGCTGCATGGGAACTAGGCATTCCCCCCGATTGAATCAGGGTTTTGGGGTGCCATTGCCGCTGCTGCACTAGGGCAATCAGGGATTTCGTGACCTGCGCTAATCCACAGGCTAGGAGTGCTACCAGTAGTACCCCGTTCCACGCCGCCATGGCCGTTGTCCCCGCCTTTGCCTTCTATCTTAATGGGTGCGGGCAACGATGAAATCTGCGAGCGCTTGCAGGGGAATCGCCTTGTCTCCCCAGGGGTCTAACCGGTTTTTGGCTTCATAAACCAGTTGTTCGGCTTGGCGACGGGATTCTTCCAGGCCCCACAGGCTGGGATAGGTTACTTTGCGAGCTTTTTGGTCTTTGCCAGTGGTTTTCCCCAGTTCTTCGGTAGTGCCGGTGATGTCCAAAATATCGTCCACAATTTGAAACGCTAAACCAATCTTCTGGGCGTAGTCGGTTAGCGCTTCAATGAGGTCTTGCCCAGCGCCGGCTAAAATTGCACCAGAGACTACTGAAATTTCCAACAACGCGCCGGTTTTGTGGGTGTGGATAAAATGCAGCGTTTCCAAGCTCACATCAGTTTTGCCTTCCGACTCCAAATCGACGACCTGGCCCCCAACCAGTCCGGTCGCTGCAACCGCATGGCCCAACCGTGCTACCACTTCTAAGACGGCTTCGGCGGGCACTCCCCGCGTCTGTCGTACTAACCACTCAAACGCATAAGCCAGTAATCCGTCTCCCGATAGGATAGCAATGGCTTCCCCATAGATTTTGTGGTTGGTCAAGCGGCCCCGCCGGTAGTCGTCGTTATCCATCGCTGGCAGGTCGTCGTGGATCAGGGACATGGTGTGGACCATCTCCAGCGCACAGGCAGTCGGCATAGCCATTTCCACCGTGCCCCCTGCCAATTCACAACTGGCAAGACACAGGATGGGACGCAACCGTTTGCCGCTCCCCAGCAGGGAATAACGCATCGCCTCATAAATTCGTTCGGGGTAACGCACGGGTATGGCCGCCGACAACGCTTCTTCAATCCACTGTTGCCGTTCCTTCAGGTACGCCGATAGGTCAAATTTGGCACTCACACCCGTCGCTTGACTCATAATCAATCCACATCGTTTGCCCTGATCGTAACCGATGCGGGGGGCGCTGGACTAGCGGGGGGTTGAAGGTATGGCAACCGTCAGTTGGTGACTGCTCTCTAGGTGCAAGAGCGCCTCCAGGTCTCGTTGAATCACCTGGCAGATTTGCTCTAGCGGCAGGTCGTTAGGGTCGTTGCCAAACGGATTTTCAATCTCAAGGGCAATTTCTTCAATGCCTAGCACCACAAACGCTGCAATGGCCGTCGCTGGGATCACCCCCCACCCCAACTGGGAAACCAGGCGAAAGGGAAAGGACAGGCAGTACAGGATGAGTAGATGGCGCAGGTGAACGGAATAGGCCAACGGCTGGGGTGTGCGCAGGATGCGTTCGCAAATCCCTAGCGCATCCACCAACTCTGACAGCCGTCTTTCTAAGCCAATGAACTGGTAGGACGTGACCCTTTGCTGTTGACTCTGCCAGCGCAGGTAGTCTCCCAGCCAAAAGGCAATCGCCAAGGGACGATGGTCCGCCTGGGCCAGCCGCAGCAACCGGTCCCGGCTGAGCAATCCCTGCAATTCCTCTAGGGAAAAGCACCCCCGCAAATGATTTTTCAAGGCAATGGCGTAGGCAATCACCCAGCGGACGGCTTCCTCCTTGGCGGCTCGGTCGCGGGGAGTTTGTTCCTCCACCATGACCAGCAGTTGCAACGCCAGATTGCGGGCGCTGTTGACAATCGTTCCCCACGCCTTACGTCCTTCCCAGAACCGGTCGTAGGCGGTATTGGTGCGGAAAAATAACAAAGAACCTACCACGACTTCCACCGCTAAGGTCGCCAGGTGAAAAGGCGGCAAGGGCATCCAGTTTTTGTGAACCAACACGACAACCCAAGCCACCAACCCGTAGAACACTACCCGCGGCAACACACTGGATAGGACAGACCCCCGCCAGGTGAAGGTCAGCGCAACCCAATTTCGCCGTTCAGCCCACATCTTCAGCCAAGTTGTAATCGCGCCTTATCCTAAACATTTACGGCACTAGACGACGCAACACCAGCGCGTTGTGGATACGGCCACCGTTGACCAGCACTTGACCCCCCAGCACCAAGCCGGTGGAACTACCGCCGTCTAAATTCAACGCCGAGACTGCCCCCAGTTCTTGCAAAATGCGCGTCCATTCTGTCAAGGTTGGACCTTGTTGCGCCTGCTCGCTGCCGCTAACCGTCACCCACAACCACCGGCCCTGGCGATGGACAGCCAAGCCGCTGCGGGGCGCTCTTTGCCGGATGAAAAAGGGTTGAAATTGTTCCTGTTCAGCATTGAGCACCACCTGTCCCCGCTGGAGTAACAACGGCCCGGCTCCTAGGGCGTGGGGATAGTTTTGCAAGAGGGAGGGCGTCAATTGCTGGCGCAGTTGCACCGTCGCACCCGCAGGAAATTGTCGGTCTAACCCATTCAGGCCCCGTCCCACCAGCAGGTAACCATTCAAGGGGATAGGAATCAGCTCGCCGGTGACCACACCCACCACCCGGTCTTGTTCGATGCGAATCACTGTTTCGTTGGGCGTGAGCGGCGTGTAGTAAGCGCCCCAGTGAGCCGTATACCGCGCGACGCCCCGCTGCACAAAGCCAGAGTTGAGCGCTTGTAACACCAATGGCGTTTCTTGATTGACCCGTACCTGTTCCTGGAGTTGCGCCCGGCCAAACACCATCTGTCCCCGGTCGTTCCAAGCCGCCATCCCCCGCTGCAGGATGGGACTGCTGTACCATTGCCCTTCGACCCGGATGGCTCCTAGGGGTAACTGGGTCTGCCGGTTGAAAAATCCCCCGTTGATGGCGGCGACGCCCTGCGCCTGTTGAACCAAAGCCGGTAATGCCGCGAGTCCCGGTTGCCCCTGTGTGCTATCCCACACCGGTCGCATGGTGTACTGCTGGGGGTCAATTTCCAGCCAGGTGACGGGAAAGCCCTGCACTTGCCCCTGTCGCCACCGCAAACCACTGGCCCACTGGATGTCGAGGTTCTCTGGGACGCGGGGTTCAATCACCACACGGGGCGGGTCTGGCAAGGTCGTCGCCTGCATCGGCTGGTCAAAGGTCAAAACGGTGGCGCGGTCGCTGAACTGCACATCGGCAACTTGCTGGCGCAATTCACTCCGACCAGGCGCTAAAATCCGCACAACCGTCCGTTGCCCCAACGTCTGCACTTGGTAGGGAACCGGTCTATCCACATCCACTACCGTGCGACGGGCGCTCTGGCGAATGCCTTGAATTTGGGCTACTGGCGCAGTGATGGTCAGTTGATTGCCCTGCACCTGCACTTGCCAACCGACGGCGGCGAACAAGTCCGTCACATCCAGGTAGCGCCGCGTGAATTGGGGATGCCAGGACACCGCCAAGTTTTGTACGGGACTGAACCAGACCACCGGCTGTTCCTGGGGACGACTATTCGACCGCAGGCGCATCCCCAACCGCTGGGTCAAATCCTGGTCGCTGATGGCGAAACGCAGCCGTCCTTGGGCATCCCGCCATTGTCGCCACGCTCCCACCCAGGTTTCCCCATTCCAGCTCAGCCGTTGTTCCAGCGGCGCGGGTTGGGGAAGCGGTAACGGTACTTGCGCCCACATCACTACCCTTCCAAGTTCGCTACAGGAGATGATGTTACGGACGCGCCAGAAGTTGCCCATCACACCAATCTAGGACCCGATGCCAGGCCCACCAAGGGTCCGGGTCGTTTGCCAGCCATTGCCCTAGCCAACTGCTGTAGTAGCCCACATGACCGCCATCGTCCGTCAGCACCAGGTCCAGCGCTGGATTGGCAGCCGCCGCCTGTTCCAACTCAGGCAGAATCTCCGGCGCAAACAACGGGTCATCCCGGCTGTAGAGCACGAGCGTAGGGATGGTCAATTGGTCGAGAAACGGCAAGGGACTGCTGGCGGCGTAGTAATCAGCAACCGTTTGGAACCCTAGGCGCGGGACCACCAACTCCTGGTCAAACGTCCAAATGCTAGTGATGCGGTCAATTGCCTGGCGGTTGATGGCCTGGGGATGGGCTTGGTGCAATCGCAGCGCCTTGCGTTTCAGTTCCTGGGTGAGCAACTGTTCCACCAAGCGTCCTAGGGGCTGTTGTCTCAAGTGCTGCAACGAGCGGTGTGCATCCAGATTGGGGCAAACGGCGACAATCCCCCCGATGGATTCCCTCGGCAAGGGACGACTTGCTCGCATCGCCGCCCAGCCCGCCCACAGGGCCAGTTGCCCCCCCAGCGAGTAACCCACAAACCAGTAGGGTGGTGGACAACCCAGACCTTGGGCTGCGATGGCCAACGCTAGAAAGTCATGCCCTTCCTGAAGGCCATCCGACGGCAGAGCGGGCGATAGCCATCCCGTTTTCCCCTGTCCCCGGCTATCGAACAACAGCACGGCATACCCCCGTTGCACAGCGCGATAGGCCAGCCAGTGCAAAAAACTCGGTTGACGCAAATCCCCAATCATGCCGTAGGTGGCAACCAGCGTTCCCTTCGCCTGGGTTGGCTTTGCCCACAGACCAAACAGCGGTACACCCCCATCGCCCGTAAACACGTGTTCCCGGTAGGCAAGTCGGGGCGTGAGCCATCCTGACGCTAGGGCTGTGAAAATCGTCATGGCCCAGCCATCGCGCAGCCACCAGGGCGGAATAAACACAGGCGCTTTCCAGCTTCCCTTGCCCATAAAATGAGTGGGGGAACCGCGTATTTCAATACAATGCCCCGATTATCCGTCAAATTGCAGGACTGGTTAAGGCAACCTGACCCCCCTGCCGCCATTACGGTACGGGACATCCTGGCCTACACCGGCGACAGTTCGTGGGGCATGTTATTTGCCATCCTCTCGTTTCCGTCAGCGCTGCCCCTACCAGCGCCCGGCTATTCCACTCCCTTCGGCGCGTTGATTCTCATCTTAGCTGTGCAGTGGCTGGCAGGGCGGACGATTCCCTGGCTACCCCCCTGGTTATTGCGCCGGCAAATCACCTGGCACAACTGGACCCGCTGGGTTGAGACCGGCATCCCCTGGTTGCAGCGCTTAGAACGCCTGACCTGTCCCCGCTGGGGCGTCATCCCCAAACGCGGTCATTGGGTGTTGGGGTGGCTTGTTGCTCTGATGGGCGTGTCCATGATTATCCCCTTGCCCGGCACTAATACGATTCCAGCGATGGGCATTTTCTGTATCGGGCTAGGCCTTATTGAAGGCGATGGCGTGTTTTGTCTGGTTGGCTCGC
>JANWVM010000050.1 GCA_025056115.1 Gloeomargarita sp. SKYG116 | reverse complement strand
GAAAAAACCTCTATGAACTCATTAGCCCTATTCTATGTCAAGCTAAACGTTTTTAGCTATAGTCATTTCAGATAAAGAAGACGGAAAATGTCCTACAGCCTGGATTTAAGAAAAAGTCATCGCCTTTATCATATAGCTATACTTCTTTTCTGCCGTAGGCAATCCTGTACGTTGATCTGGTACACTTGCAACTGCCTAACTCGATTTCAAAGTGTTCGCCGATTCAACCACTCCATGACCATTCAGTAAATCCAAATTTTGGGCTAATACCCGTTGCGTCAGGGCCAGTTTTTGAATCGTCTCGATCCGGTCTTTTTCGAGTAGCCCAATCACTTGCTGGGTTTTGCCCCGACTCACCACCGGCAGTTGACAGAGTCCCCGCATGAGCATGCGTTGCCGGGCCTGCTCTAGGCTTTGGTCGGGATAAATGGTTTGCAACTCACGGGTACACCATTCCCCCACCGGTACGGAGTACCACAGGGGACCATGGGTGCGAATGGCTCGTTGAATGTCCTGCGGCGTCAATAACCCCACCAATTCCCGTTGCGCATTGACCACCAATGCCGTATGTTGCTGATTTTCCATGAGCATTTGCGCGACTTTCCCCAAACTGCGGTCGGGGGGCACTAGTAATGGCGGTGGAATCATGGCATCCATCACCCGCAGGTCGGCCAAGAACCGCTGCTCTTCTCGGTCGAGGGAGTGCAGACCAATGGGCGCCCCCTGCGGATACACCTGGTCAAGCAACCAGATACTTAACCCTACGGCTGCCATCGCTGGCAAGATGATGAGATAGTTGCGGGTCAATTCAAATAGCAACAAAATTGCGGTTAAAGGGGCACGGGTGCTGCACGCCAAAAGCGCTGCCATCCCTACCATCGCATAGGCCGGCGGATCGGCAATGTTGATGGTTGAAGCCAATACCTGACCCAACACTTGACCGTAGGCCGAACCCAAGACGGCTCCTAAAAACAACGCCGGCGCGAACAGACCTCCCACCCACCCCGTAGCATAACTGATGACCGTTAACGCTAACTTGACTGGGATGAGGACAAGTAACACGCCCAGGGGAAAATGCACATCCTGCAGCATCGCCTCGATGACTTCGTAACCAATCCCTAGGGTTTGGGGCAACACCAGGGCCACTCCGCCAATGACAGCTCCCCCCACTGCCGGTTGCAACCAGCTCGGTAGCCAACGGAGTCGTCCCGGTCGCAGTTCCCCCAGTGATGCTGTGTAAACAATCGCCAACCCGCTGGCTAACGCGCCTAGCCCTAAGTACAAGGGCAATTCCAGCACCGTACGGACTTCGTAGGGAGGCAGGCTAAACGCCGGTTGTGCGCCAAGACCCGCCTGGGCCACCAATCCTCCCACCACTGCGGCTAGCAGCACCAGAGGCACCGCCGACCCTGTGAAGGTGGTTCCCAAGACCACTTCAAAGGCAAAAAAGGCTCCAGCAATCGGTGCGTTAAATCCCGCTGCCAAGCCAGCCGCCGCCCCCGCTGCCTGCAACACTAAATATCGCTCCTGTGAGACCCGCAATCGCTGCCCGAGGTTGCGTCCCCAATAAACACCCAAATCCACACTTGGCGCTTCCGGCCCCAACGATGCGCCCATCCCCAACGACAAGGCTGCTAAACCCAACCGCCACAGTTGCGCCCGTATACTGCCGACCGGCCAGTCCCGCGCCCACCAGGCCAGGACTCCCACCAACAAGCCGCCCAGTATCGGCACCAGCGCTAAACTCCAGGCACCCCACTGGCCAATCCAGCCCATCAAGGTTTCAAAGGCACCCTGGTGGATCAAGGCAATCGCCAGCCGAAACGTGACGACGCATAGCCCTGTGCCGCCACCAATGAGCGCTGCCAAAGTTAAAAGCAATACTTCTGGGGATAACGGCAATCCTTCCCACCAGCGTTGCACCCGTTCAGATGTTGCAGCCATGCCTACCCATACCCTACCTCTAGTCTAGGCGTTGCACTGAGCTTGCGTGGTACGACAATTACCGCAGGCGCTGGGGACGTAGAATCCGAAACAACAGCCAGAATCCCAGCGTTGTCGCCCCGACCAAGAGCAACCCAGCGCCCAAAAACAGTTCTAAATTGGCTTGGCCTCGGTCAAAAATGATAGCCGCTCCAATGATAAACGCCGCCACCACCACGCTATAGGCCAGGCGACTGGATGCGATATCCAAAGCACGGTAGATCAAATCCAAATCGGCGATATGCACCTGCCAGCGTAAATTTTCCGAGTTTACCCGCCGCAGCAGCAACTCAACCTGCCGGGGAGAATCCAGCGACAGGGAACGCAAATCGAGGGCTGTCTGTAGTAATACGGGTAAACCATCACTACCCATCAACTGCTGCTGCAACAAGCGGCCCATCAAGGGTCGGATTTCTGCCACCAAATCAAATTGGGGGTCCAATTCCCGGCCCATACTCTCGAGATAGGCCAACGTCCGCGCCAGCACCCCCATACTTCCCGGTAATCGCACCCGGTTTTGCCGCGCCGTCTCCAAAATGTCCCGCAGTAATTGCCCAAAATTCATCTGGTCCAGGGTGCGGGGATAATACCGGCGCAACAGCCGCCCAAAATCCTGCTCCAGTTGGTTCAAGTCATCCGGGCGGGGCGATTCCGATAGCTCCAGCGTCAACTGCACACACCGGCGCGGGTCCAGGGTCACGATTGCCAACAAAAACTCCGTGATCAAGCCCTGGGTGCGCGGGTCTAGACGGGCGACATTGCCAAAGTCCAACAGCGCCACCTGGCCGTTTTTCAAATAAAAGAAATTGCCGGGGTGGGGGTCGCCGTGAAACAACCCGTCCCAGCAGATTTGTTGAAAAAACGCTCGCAAGATCATTCGCGCGATGGCTGGCCCCTGGGTGCGTTCAGTGGTCCGATACCCTGCCAGCAACGGTACGCCGTCTAACCATTCCAGAACCAGCAGCCGTGGGGTGGTCAGTTCGTCATGCACCCGTGGCACTTTTAACTCGCGCACTTCTGGCCAGGGCGACCGCTGCAAATTCTGGCTGATTTGCCGGGTAAACGCTGCCTCGCGGGTGAAATCCAATTCCTGCAACAAAACCGTACTGAACTCGTCCACTAGGGCGACCAAGTTCCAACTCTGCCCCCATTCCGTTTGTTCCGCCAGGGCGGCCAGCGAGCGCAACAAGGTCAAATCCTGGTCAATCACCTCGCTAATCCCCGGTCGTTGTACCTTGAGCGCCACCTCCGTCCCGTCCGTCAACGTCGCTCGATAGGTCTGTCCAATCGAACCGGCGGCGACCGGCTGGGGATGGACATGAGCAAACACGGTGCCGTAGGGCTGGGGTAGCTCCCGGCGGATCACTATCTCCATATCCGACCACTCCACCGGCGGCACCTTGCTCTGTAAAGTACTAAGGGCTTCGGTATAGCGCACCGGCAGCAGATCAGGACGGGTGCTCAACAGTTGCCCTAACTTGACATAAACTGGCCCTAATTCCACCAAGATTTGCCGCAGCACCGCTGGCGGGGGCAAGTCAGGTTCGCCAGGCTTTTTCCCTAACACCAACTGCCGCATAAATTTCCAACCATTGCGCAACAGGACTTCGGCAATTTCTCCCTGGCGTTCGGTGGTCCGGGCAAAACCAGAAAGCATCACGTTTTACTGAACAGTTCTTTACGAGTCACGCAGCCAGCCACTGTACGGTTTCAGTGTAGCGCCTTTCCCAGGTTAACTAAAATCCCCGATGAACTTGACCTCCGGTTGCAACTGAATCCCCCATCGCTGGGCCACTGTCGCTTGCACATGGCAAATCAGGTCGTAGATATGCTGCGCCGTGGCCCCCCCCAAATTGACGATGAAATTGGCGTGTAACGGCGAAACCTGAGCTTGGCCAATTTGGTAACCCTTTAACCCACTCTGCTCGATTAACCAACCGGCTTTGTAATTAGGGGGATTGCGAAACACGCTGCCACAACTAGGGAGATGATAAGGCTGGGTGGTCCGCCGGTGATGTAGATAGTCCCCTGTTTGCCGGAGTAATACTGCTGGGTTATGGCCGGGCGTGCATTGCCAGCAGGCAGATAGGACCACGCCAGGGGTAATTTGAAGTTTGGAAAACCGATAACTGTAGCCCAGCTCAGCCGGCGTCAGGGTTACGATGTGCCCGTCCATCCAAACCTCGGCGCTGACCAGATACTCGGCGGTACACCCCCCTTGCGCGCCAGCGTTCATTACCACGGCACCCCCAACGGTACCGGGAATTCCCACCGCCCAAGCCAACCCTTGCCACCCCCGCCGTGCAGCTTCCCAAGCCAGTTGGGGTAAAGGCATGCCTGCCGCTGCCGTCACTTGTCCTGTCTGCTCATCCCAGGTCGCACCCCGTAAATAACGAGTACACAGCACCAATCCCTCAATTCCTCGATCGCTAACCAGTACATTTGAACCCGCCCCCAGTACGGTCACGGGCGCCTGTTCAGCCGTGGCCCACGTCAAGAGCCTGTGTAAATCGGCCAGCGTGCGTGGGCAGGCAAACCACTGGGCAGTGCCCCCCACCCGATAAGTGGTCCATTCCGCCAGCATCACCTGTTGCTGATAGGGAATTGCTGGAGTCATCCCACCGTCACCGGGTCGCTGGCCTCGTAAATGGTCAATAAGCGGGGAATCACCCGATTCAAGTTCCCTGCCCCCAAGAACAACACCGCATCGCCTGGCTGGAGCACCTGGGGTAACACCTGCTCCAGTGCTTCTAGCGTCGGGGCATAGAGCACGTGGGGGTGGTGTCGCTGCACCTGGAGCGCTACATCTTCACCGGTGATCCCGGTGGGGTTGGTTTCCCCCGCCCCGTAAATATCCACCAGCACCACCACATCCGCCCCCGTAAACACCGGGCCAAAGTCTGCTAGCAAACTGGCTGTGCGGCTATAGCGATGGGGTTGAAACACAACCACCAACCGACGTTGTCCCCGGGGCCAGCGCTGGCGTGCGGCATTCAAGGTCGCCCGGATCTCACTGGGGTGATGCGCGTAGTCGTCGTAGAATTCAATCCCCTGCGCCTGTCCCCGCAATTCAAAGCGCCGCCGCGCCCCGACAAATGTGGCAACTCCGCGTTGAATGTCAGCAAACCCCATGCCCAATTCCCGGCATACGGCTACTGCCGCCAGCGTATTGCGCAGATTGTGTTCCCCAAACAACGGCACCTGTAAATGTCCTAACACCTGGCCGGCCTGAACCACCTGCGCCTGGATGCCCGTAGGTAGATATTCCACCTGCTGCACGCTATAACTGGCTGCTCCCTGCCATCCATAGGTCACCACCGGCTTGGTCAAATGGGGTACTAATCCTGCGGCGGTTGGACAATCTGTGCATACCACCAGCAGCTCGCAATTATCCGCAAAGGCACGAAACGTCTCTACCACCTGGTCAAGGGAAGCGAAATGGTTGGTGTGGTCCCACTCAATGTTGGTAATCACGCCCACCCGCCCGTGCAAATTGACCAATGTCCCATCCGACTCATCGGCTTCCGCCACCAGAAACCGCCCTTGTCCCAGCCGCGCGTTGCCTCCCCAGGTGCTCACCTCCCCGCCGACAATAATCGTAGGGTCCCAGCCTGCCTGCAGAAACAGGTGACCAATCAGACTGCTGGTCGTGGTTTTACCATGCGTCCCTGCCACCAGAATGCTGTCGTACTCCCGCGCCAGCGCTGCCAACACATCCGAACGATGGACAATCGGACAGCCGAGCGTCTGGGCCAATTGATACTCAACATTGGTTGCGCCAATGGCTGTTGAACAGACCACCTGGGGTAGCGGCTCCCCCGCAGATCGCAAAGCTGAACCGTCCTGGGCAGTCACCCGTACCCCCAATTGGGCCAAACGGTCGCTGATGCCATTGGGAGCCACATCTGAACCCGACACCGGTATTCCCCGCTTCAGGAGCACATAAGCTAGCGCTGACATACCGATGCCCCCAATACCAATAAAATGAAATGGCCGTCCGGACAGGTCAACGGGGCGGGGTGGCATGAAAACTCCTAGCAACACCGCAGCGGGATTCAGGCGCTATCATACCAGGAATGGCCCAATTCGCAAATGTGGGACAACGCCGCTTGGGTCGTCATTATCGCTACATAGACGACAGTTTTATCTTGATCCCCGGTGAGAAAGCCCAAACGGTGGTAAGATGGTGGGCAAATTCACGCCATCATCACCGTCGAGGACTACCGTGATTAAGGTTGCAATCAATGGCTTTGGCCGCATTGGGCGCAATTTCCTGCGCTGCTGGATGGGACGGACGAGCACCAACATTGACGTGGTGGCCATCAACGATACGTCTGACCCCAAAACCAACGCTCACCTGCTCAAATACGATTCCACGTTGGGTCGGTGGGATGCCGAAATCAGCAGCGATGAAAACTCGATTACCGTCAACGGCAAAACCTGCAAATGTTACTCCGACCGCAACCCGGAGAATCTACCCTGGGGGGAACTGGGCATTGATTTGGTCATCGAAGCCACCGGGGTTTTTGTGGATGAAAAGGGCGCGAGCAAGCACCTGACCGCTGGGGCCAAAAAGGTCATGATCACCGCGCCGGGCAAGGGAGCCAGCATTGCCACCTTTGTGGTGGGGGTCAATCACCACGAGTACAGGCACGACCAGCACCACCTGATCAGCAATGCTAGTTGCACCACCAACTGCCTGGCGCCGGTGGTCAAAGTCCTGCACGAACACTTCCACATCGTCAAGGGCATGATGACCACGACCCACAGCTACACCGGCGACCAGCGGCTACTAGATGCCAGTCACCGGGATTTGCGCCGGGCGCGGGCGGCGGCGATTAACATTGTGCCGACCTCCACTGGCGCTGCTAAAGCTGTCGGTCTGGTCATTCCTGAACTAAACGGGAAACTCAACGGCATTGCCTTCCGCGTGCCCACCCCTAACGTCTCCCTAGCGGATCTGGTGGTGGAGGTACAGCGCCCCACGATTGCTGAGGAAGTCAACGCTGTGCTGAAGGCTGCTAGCGAGGGCCCCCTCAAGGGCATCTTGGACTACAACGAAGAACCCCTCGTTTCCAGTGACTACCGGGGCACGAACGCCTCTTCGATTGTGGATGCGCCCCTGACCATGGTGATTGACGGCACCCTGGTGAAGGTCGTGGCCTGGTACGACAACGAGTGGGGGTATTCCCAGCGGGTGGTGGACTTAGCCGAACACGTCGCCCGTTGCTGGCCGAGCTAAATCTGGGTTTCCGGGAGGGTGGCTGCCAACTCCAGGGCTTTTTGCGCCAAAGGCACCAGATTCAATCCCTGGGGGTAACGTCCCTCCCGATTCACCCGTTCAATGTCCAACCCGCTCATGCCCAGAAACGGCGCCAGGGGTTTGAGGACATCACCCCGCATCACAATTCCCTGTACCCCGCCCACGGGCGAACGCACCAGCAACCAGGCGCGGTCATTTCCCAGAGTCACAATCGCCTGAGCCAAAGAATCCTGCTCCCGTACACTGGGCAACTCGTTTAGGGGAATGACGATTTCCCGCAGTTCCAGGTGGGGCCAGCGGCTACGCTCAATCTGGGTCAACCGGCTGCTATCCACCAGACCGAGATAACGCCCATCCGCCTCAGCAAAGTAAATTTCGGGGGTCTGGGCTGGGATGCAGTACAAATCCACGAAATCCCGCAGCGACATTTCCGCCCGCAGTACCCGAAAATCGCGGCTCATCACGTCCCGCACCTTGGTCTTCAACAAAATTTCTTGCAGGAAACTGTACTGGCGATAGGTCTGAGCATTGCTGGCCATAAACCACCCGATTAGCGCCAGCCACAGGCCACCGCCCGCCCCGCTCAAAAACGCAAAGACACCCAACAGCATCGCCAGCGTTCCCAGCGCCCACCCGAAGGCCGCCGCCCACTGGATTCCCCGGAATGGACTGCCTGTGACCTGCCAAATCAAGGCCTTGAGCACTTGTCCCCCATCCAACGGCAACCCGGGAATCAAATTAAAAACACCCAGCACAAAATTCATCGCCATTAACTCTTGGGTGATACGTCCCCAAGGGGAATTTGCTCCCCCCAACCAGTGGGCCAGGCGCATCAACCCCAAAGCCAGCCCCAAACTGACTGCCGGCCCTGCCAGCGCTACCCGCAACGCCTGCATCGGGGTACGGGATTCCTGCTCCAAGGTTGCCACCCCCCCAAACAGAAACAGGGTGATGGAACGCACCTTTACCCCCTGCGCCTTGGCAACTAAGCTATGACCCAACTCGTGTAAAACCACTGAGCCAAACAGCCCAAGTGCCAGCGCCAACCCTACACCCCACGACCACAGCCCCGGCCAACTTGGGTATTGCTGTTGCCAGCGAATACTATTGCCCCAGGTGATCAGCAGGACAATCAGAAACCAGGAGGGGTCAAGGTACAGGGGAATCCCGAACAATGAACCTACTCTGATTCCCCCCTGCATTGTCGCCGTCCCCCTTCGCTACTGATCTCTATTGTAGAAACTTGGGAGCGGGGGCCGTCATTACAACAAGCCAGCGTTAGCTAAGCCCAAGACCATGCCTGTACCCAGCAAATGCCCAAACGACGCCGTTGCCAGCAACTCCGGCACGCCGAATCCCCTAAATAGCTCTGGTAACGGTAATTTTGGCCCGGCCACTCCCTTGGCCTGAATCGCATAATACCCAATCGCCACCGCGAACAAATTGCACCCGACCATCACCAGCGCCACACTCGGCGACCAGGGGACTGTCGTGGGTACTGCCAACAACATTGAATTCATAGGCACGCTCCTATTGCCAACCCTCCCCCATCCTAAAACCCACCCCGACAAGTCCCCAGCCTCCCTGTAACACTTCCCCACAAAACTTAGCCCAAATTTACAGCCTGACCAGTTCGGAAACCCGTACTCCGTCCCTGCCGTTGCCTAGGTTACATTAGCACTCGGAAGCGGAGAGTGCTAACACCAATGGGTGTGGGCCGCTCCAGGCAGCAAACCCTTTTGTAGCAGTGGGAGTGTCATTGCCTATGGCAACCATCACGTTGAACGTTTCGACCGTCACCCCCTTAGGGGACCGAGTGCTGGTGAAAGTGAGTCAATCGGAAGAAAAAACGGCTGGCGGCATCCTGTTACCGGATACAGCCAAAGAAAAGCCGCAAGTGGGTGAAGTCGTGGCCGTTGGCCCTGGCCGGCGGGATGAGGACGGTCAGCGGATTCCGATGGAGGTCAAAGTCGGTGACAAGGTGTTGTACTCCAAGTACGCCGGCACGGAGTTGAAAATCGGTACGGATGACTACGTCCTGCTGGCTGAAAAGGACATCCTGGCAACCGTGAAGTAAGGAGGTTGGCAACTCATGGCTAAAAAAATTCTCTATCACGAAGACGCTCGCCGCGCCCTGGAAAAGGGGATGGATACCCTGGCGGAAGCGGTAGCGGTAACCCTGGGGCCGAAGGGCCGTAACGTGGTGTTGGAGAAGAAATTCGGCGCGCCCCAGATTATTAACGACGGCGTGACCATTGCGAAGGAGATTGAGCTGGAAGACCACGTGGAAAACACGGGGGTGGCCTTGATCCGGCAAGCGGCCTCCAAGACCAACGACGTGGCAGGGGACGGAACCACCACGGCAACCGTACTCGCCCACGCCATGGTCAAGGAGGGGATGCGCAACGTGGCTGCTGGGGCCAACCCGATTGCCCTGAAGCGGGGTATTGACAAGGCCACTCAGTTTGTGGTGGAGAAAATTGCTGCCCACGCCCGTCCGGTGGAAGACTCGAAGGCGATTGCCCAAGTGGCGTCCATTTCGGCGGGGAACGACGAGGAAGTGGGCAAGATGATCGCCGAGGCGATGGACAAGGTAGGCAAGGAAGGCGTGATCTCCTTGGAGGAAGGGAAATCCACCACCACTGAACTGGAAGTGACCGAGGGGATGCGCTTTGACAAGGGCTACATCTCCCCCTACTTCGCCACTGACGCCGAGCGGATGGAAGCCGTTCTCGAAGACGCCCTGGTGCTGATCACCGATAAGAAGATCACCCTGGTGCAAGACCTGGTGCCGGTGTTGGAGCAAGTCGCTCGCGCGGGCAAGCCGTTACTCATCATCGCGGAAGACATCGAGAAAGAAGCCCTGGCGACCCTGGTGGTGAATAAGCTGCGGGGTGTGCTCAGCGTAGCGGCGGTGAAGGCTCCTGGCTTTGGCGACCGGCGTAAGGCCATGCTGCAAGACATCGCCATCCTCACTGGTGGGCAGGTAATCTCCGAAGAAACGGGGACCAAGCTCGACAGCGTGCGGATGGACATGCTGGGTAAGGCCCGGCGGGTGAACATTACCAAGGACCACACCACCATCATTGCCGAGGGGAACGAAGCGGCAGTGAAGGCCCGGTGCGAACAAATCCGCCGGCAAATTGAAGAGACCGACTCCACCTACGATAAGGAAAAGCTGCAAGAACGCCTGGCGAAACTAGCCGGTGGCGTGGCGGTGATCAAGGTCGGGGCAGCTACGGAAACTGAGATGAAGGACAAAAAGCTGCGCCTGGAAGACGCCATCAACGCCACCAAGGCAGCGGTGGAAGAAGGGATTGTGCCTGGTGGTGGTACGACCTTGGCCCACTTGGCTCCCGAACTAGAAGCCTGGGCGAAGGAGCACCTGAGTGACGAAGAGCTGACTGGCGCTTTGATTGTCAGCCGTGCCCTAATGGCGCCCTTGATGCGGATTGCCGAGAATGCTGGCGTCAACGGAGCGGTCATCGCCGACCAGGTGAAAGACAAGCCCTTCGACGTGGGGTACGACGCGGCCAGGGGCATCTTCACCAACATGTTTGAAGCGGGGATTGTGGACCCAGCCAAAGTAACTCGTTCCGCTCTGCAAAACGCCGCCTCGATTGCTGGGATGGTGCTGACCACCGAATGTATTGTGGTGGATAAACCCGAACCCAAAGAAAAAGCCCCTGCGGGCGGCGGTGGCGGCGGCGACTTTGACTACTAAAACCGCTAGCAACTCACTCTAACAACACTCGTGAACAGCTCCCGCAATGGGGGCTTTTTTGTTAGCGCCGGACCACCAAGGCTACGATTAGTACCATGAGCAACAGCGGCAAGAGCAGCCCCAGCCCGATTGTGAAAAACGGCATGAGAATCGCTGTCAAAATGGCCTGTAACGGCGTCCAAATGAATCCCAAGCCCAAAGCCAGCAACGCTGCAAACCACTGGAGAATGACCACCAAACCAGAAAATGTAAACCCCAATAAAAAAATAATCCCCTGTACGAGACTTGCCACTAAGGAAATCAAAGGCAGCCAAGTATCTTCTGGGGGCGGTTCAGGCGGATTGGCTGCTGCCAGAATTAGAATGACCGTTAGTAGGGGCATGAATTAACGAACGAATAAATTGACGGATCACTTCCGTTTTGGATTGACTGGTTCGCTGACAGTAATTCTCCAGCGCCCGATTCTCATCATCGCTGAGCCGGACACTCAAATGTCTAACTTTGTCAGCCATGACTCCTCCCAGAACCAGTACCCGTGATCGTACCAAAGGGATTTTTCCGACAAGTACAATTCGTTGCAATCCTCAATAAAATGAGAGGCAATTTTATAGTTTTGTGACAAAAATGGGGGACAGGGCATGTAGTGCGTTTGTACTACGGGTTAGCGAGTTAAGTTCGGGCGTGACGGTACATTGGTCTCCGCCACTGCACTGCCAAGGCTGGTGTGCCATCGCCCTGAGGGCTGCAAGTATTGGTGGCTAGCGACCCAATGTGGGGTTTCTCCCCGGCGGCTGAGCCAAAGCTGCTGAGTGACGGTGCTGTCAGCTTCCCCGAGCTTCCTTAATCAATATGTAAACACCCATCACAGCCACAAACCAACCAAATCCTTTTTTTAATTTCCGCCCTGAAATAAAAGTGGACAGGTAGGACCCCACAAAAATACCAATACTAGCCACGCCAGCAAAAAGCATGAGCAATCCCCAATCAATCTGCAACTCAGGGTTTTGCACATCCCCTAGAAAACCAATCAACGACTTAGCGGCAATGACCAACAGAGATGTGCCCACGGCCATTTTCATCGGTAATCCCGCCAAAACGACCAGCGCTGGAATGATTAGAAAACCGCCGCCAGCACCAACCAGACCCGTCAGCGCTCCAACCACTATACCCTCGCCAAAAATTAATGGGAAATTGAATTCAGGTGGTTTGTCCTCTACGGGGAGATGACGAGTATCACCCTTGCCATTTCTGATCATGGAAAGGGATGCCAAAATCATTAACACCGCAAAGACAATCATCAAGAGAATATCCCTGGTCAGGGTCAGTGTTCCTAGTTGCACAATCTTGTGTGGAATTGCCGGTATGAGGAATCGGCGCACTAGGAAGACGGAACTAAAAGCTGGAATCGCAAAAACGAAGGCTGTTTTGAGACTAATGAGTCCTTTGCGGAAGTAATCCCATGAGCCAATCAAAGCCGTAATACCCACAATAAAGAGTGAATACGCCGTTGCCAACGTCGGATTGACACCCATCACATAAACCAAAACCGGCACCGTCAGAATCGAACCACCGGCGCCAATGAGACCCAGCGAAATTCCTATCAATAACGCTAGCCCATAACCAAGAACCAGTTGCATCGCTTCATCCCCAAACGCTTGATGTGTGACCTACGCTTGTACCACTCGCATTCCGGCGCTGGCGAGTAATGGACACGGGCGATTGCCATGTCATCGTCAAACACGGGCGCAACATCGCCGTCCCTGCCACGACGCATCTACCCCCAAGAGCTAATTACTTTATTAAACTACCATATGGTAATCTAGTTAAAAATTTTACTTTTGTCAATTTATGTTTCGCTGATATTGGCGTTGTTCAATAAATGTCTCAAAGATTAACCGTATGAATCCATAACGATTCAGTAATTTTAGGCTATACTGTAATACAGTTACGATGCGTTTGGGGGATCGCTGTGTCACCAACTGCTATACCGAATCAGTCTGTGCCGGTCGCTGAGCACTCTGGCAGTGGCGCCGCCGCTCCTATGACCAGTCGCCATCACCAGGTGGTCATTGTGGGTGGTGGGGCAGCCGGGGTAAGTGTAGCTGCTCAACTCCTCAAGCGGCGACGGGGGTTAGATATTGCCATTATTGAGCCTTCGGACAAGCACTATTACCAGCCGGGTTGGACGCTCGTTGGCGGGGGGATTCGTCCGTTACACCATTTCATTCGCCATGAAAAGGACGTACTACCCCCAGGAACAGCTTGGATTCAAGACCGGGTGACCCAACTGGACCCAGATCACAACACCGTGATCACTGAGTCGGGGCTGGCGGTTGAATATGATTACCTGGTGGTCTGCCCAGGAATTCAAATCAACTGGCATTTGATCAAAGGCTTAAAAGAAGCATTGGGCAAAGGGGGCGTCACTAGCAATTATTCCAAAGATTATGCGCCTTACACCTGGGAAACGATTCGCAACTTCCGAGGCGGGACGGCCATCTTTACGCAACCGGCGACGCCAATTAAATGCGGGGGAGCGCCCCAAAAGATTATGTACATGGCCGACGACTACTTCAAGAGTAAAAGTGGTGTGGGCGTCAACACGACGGTGATGTTCTGCACGGCGGCGGGAGCGATGTTTAGCGTCCCCGAATACTCCGCCAGCTTGGAAAAAGTTGTGGCCCGGCGCGGGATTGTGGTCAAGTTCAAGCACAATCTCAAGGAAATCCGACCGGAGACCCAGGAAGCCATTTTTGATGTCACGACGGATGCAGGGGTTCACGAGGTCAGCATTCACTATGACATGATTCACGTGACGCCTCCCATGAGCGCGCCGGACTTTATCAAAAACAGTCCTCTAGCGGGCGCTGGGGGTTGGGTTGACGTGGATAAACATACCCTGCAACACGTGCGTTATCCCAATGTTTTTGCCCTAGGGGATGCCTCGTCGTTGCCAACGTCCAAAACCGCAGCGGCGGCTCGCAAGCAAGC
>JANWVM010000004.1 GCA_025056115.1 Gloeomargarita sp. SKYG116 | reverse complement strand
GCGGGCGGGTCATCAAGGCGCGGGCCATTTCCAACAACTTGCGTTGACCTCCCGAGAGTGACCCTGCATAGTCATGGGCTTTGGCAGCCAGTCCCACTGACTCCAAAATTTCCATGGCCTGCTGGCGTAACTCCCGCTCCTGCTGGGCGACTCGCTTGGGCTGAAAAAAGACCGGCCACATCTCTTCCCCTAACTGGTCAGGGGCCGCCAGCAGCAAATTATCGAGCACCGATAACCGGCTAAACACCCGCGCCACCTGGAACGTGCGCACCAATCCCCGGCGACAGATTTCGTGGGGCGGCAAACCAGTGATGTTTTGACCTTGAAAGAACACCTGACCGTTATCAGGGCGCAAGGAACCCGCGAGCAGGTTGAACAGCGTGGTTTTGCCAGCACCATTGGGGCCAATCAGTCCTGTGATACTGCCTGGGTTGACCGTTAACGAAACCCGCTGGACAGCCGGTAGCCCCCCAAAGCTCTTGGATAAGTTGACAGCCTGCAACAGGGGTGAAGTCACTGCCTTGGCCAAGACGGGAAACTGACTTGGTTTTACCCAATTTTGGGTGACCAAAGCAACCGTTTAAGGGTTAATCGGGGCCTTTGGTTCCCACCGTGTACAGATGATCTAATACATCTGCCCAGGGTAACTGTAGCCAAAATTGCCGTTGACTGCCTAATGGTCGTACCCAGTAGCTGCTGTAACCAGGTGGGTCAGCCGGAATACGTCCCCATTGCATTTGCACCAACCGACAACAGGCGCCCGATAACAACTCTAAACAGTGGTCTTGACCCGCTATGTAAATCACCGTGCCAGGTGCCGGTAATCGCTCAATGTCGTACATGATGGGCACCTTCCGTTTTTTAGGTATTCCCTAATCTTGTATTTTAGAATTTTTTTATAATTTGGACGTTTACGATATATAAAGGGGTGCTAGACGGGGTCAGGGTTTCGGCGCTTGCGGAAAAACGGGGGAGTAAAGAATTATTAAAAAATTCTTAAGAGCCTGGTTCGTGATGCCTAGGGACTGGGGGCTAAATCCCTGTCAGGTAGCTAAGCACAGAATGCTCGGCATAGGTAGACCCCGGAACCCTAGATGTTCTAGATGTTTCCATGTTGGTTGCTTCTCAAGCGTGACAACCTAAATGTTTCCTGTTATAGCCCTGGTGCAGAAGGGTTGCCTGATGCGACAGACACAGAGCAAGCCCTAGCCATCGCACGCTGTGTTCTCGAGCAGATACAACGGGTGCTATCTCCTGAGATGTAGAGTCGCATCAGACGTGGCGGGTAGCGAGCGATTGTCCCACAATGAGAAAGGGCAGCGCTCAAGGGTAAGCATATGAGTCAGCCATACCCCCGTATTACCGTGTGGACGATGGTGCGCTTGGGTCTCTTCCAGGCCGGTTTGGGGATGATGTCGGTGCTCATGCTGGGAATTCTCAACCGGGTGATGATCAGCGAGTTGGCGATTCCGCCGTTGGTGGCCGCAGGCGTGATTGCCATGCACCAGTTGGTGGCGCCGGCGCGGGTGTGGTTTGGTCAATTGTCCGATGCCCATCCCATCGCAGGCACCCATCGCACGGGGTATGTGTGGCTGGGGGCGGCGACCTTTGCGTTTTTGGCTTGGAGCGTCGTGCAAATGACTTGGCAGGCAGCGGCACAGATGCAAGCGGGCTGGACATGGGTGACTTGGGCGTGGGTGGCGCTGCTGGGATTGGGGTTTGCCCTGTACGGGTTGGCGGTAAGCGCCAGTTCGACTCCCTTTGCGGCGTTGCTGGTGGATATTTCTGATGAAGATAATCGCTCCCAGATTGTCGGGGTGGTCTGGTCATTGCTGATGGTGGGGATTATTGCCGGAGCGATTACGGGGAGCGGGTTGCTCAGGCAGGTGGAATTAGACGCAGCGCCGGACGTGATACGGGCCAGTATGAACCGGTTGTTCACCATCGTGCCGCTGGCGGTATTTGGACTGGCGGTGGTCTCGACCGCAGGAATTGAAGGCAAATTTTCTCGCTATCGGCAACGGTCGCGGGTGGCGGAACGAGAAGACCAGATTACCCTGGGGCGAGCGCTGCGGATTCTGACGGCCAGTCCCCAGACGGGCTTGTTTTTTACATTCCTGCTGTGCATGACGCTGGGGTTGTTTATGCAAGAGCCGGTGCTGGAACCCTATGGCGGCGCCATTTTTAACATGCCCATTGCCCAGACGACGCGGTTGAATGCCTACTTTGGGGTGGGGACGTTGCTGGGGCTGGTGTTGACCGGGTTTGCCATTGTGCCGCGCCTGGGGAAACGACCGACAACGGTGCTGGGCTGTATCCTTTCGGCGCTGGCGTTTATGGGAATCATGCTGGCGGGGTGGCTTGGTCAGGCGGGTTTGTTTACGGTCATGGTGCTGGCATTCGGGATTGCTTCCGGCGTCACCACCACCGGTGCCTTGACGTTGATGCTGGATTTGACGCTGGCGGAAACGGCGGGGACGTTCATCGGGGCATGGGGGCTGGCGCAAGCACTGGCGCGGGCCTTGTCCACCCTGTGCGGCGGCGGGTTGCTAGAACTGGGGACGCGCTGGTTTGGGGCGGAAAGTTTTTGGGCCTATGTGCCGGTATTCGGGACGCAAGTGTTGCTGTTGGGGTTGGCAGCGCTGTTGTTGCGGGCGGTGGATGTGAAAGCCTTTGCGGAACGAACCCAGGTGAGGTTGCAGGAAATCCTAGCGGAAGAATTTGAGTTGGAGTAAATGGCGGCATCCCGTATGATCCCAGGGAAGTGGCGCGGGAAACGACGTTGACAACTGGTATTGACCAGCTGCTGGTATCGGTGCGGGGGCTATGGGTGGCCTACCCTCAGGGCGACTGGGTGTTGCGGGCGATTGACTTGGACCTAGCGCCAGGGGAACGCCTGGGGTTGGTGGGGGAATCAGGTTCCGGGAAATCAACTTTGGGACGGGCACTCATTCGCCTGTTGCCGCCGGGGAGCCGGGTGCAAGGGCATCTCCAAATTGCAGGTGTGGATGTGGCCACGCTGTCGGCTCAGCAGTTGCGGCACCTGCGGGGGGAACTGGTGGGGTTTGTGTTCCAAGACCCAATGACCCGGCTGAATCCCCTGATGACGGTGGGGGAGCATGTACGGGAGACCTTGCGGGCGCACCGGCGAGTGGGAGCCAAACAGGCAGAAGCGGAAGGATTGGCGATGTTGGAAGCGGTGCAGTTGCCGCGCCGGTGCTGGGGACAATATCCGCACCAGTTGTCCGGGGGCATGCGGCAACGGGTGGGCATTGCGCTGGCGCTACTACTGCGGCCCCGTCTCGTCATTGCCGATGAACCCACGACCGCTTTGGATGTGACGGTCGCCCGGGAAATTTTGGAACTGCTGGTGCGTCTAGCGCCGGGTTTGATTCTGATTTCCCACGACTTGCACTGGGTCCGTCGCTATTGTCAACGGGTGGCGGTGATGCACCGGGGGGAAATCGTGGAACAGGGGGACGCCGATGCAGTGCTCAACCGGCCCCAGCATCCCTACACCCAGGCGCTGCGCGATGCGGCCATCACCCATAGCTGGACGATTCCCCCGTTGCCCGACCAGTCGCCCTGTTTAACCCTGCGCCACATCGGGCATGAGTACCCCTTGCCGCCCCGGCATCTGGGTCAGGTGTTGGGCCTGCAACCGCCGCCCCGGCTGCGGGTGTTGGATGGGATTGACTTGGAGGTACGACCTGGCGAAACGCTAGGGTTGGTGGGGGAATCGGGTTCGGGCAAGAGCACCTGCGCCCGTGTCATTCTCAAGCTTCTCCAGCCCACCCAGGGGTGTGTGTACTGGCAAGGGCAGGAGTTGACGTCCCTGAGCCTGCGGCAATTTCGTCCCTACCGCCGCCAGTTGCAGATCATTTTCCAAGACCCCCGCGCCTGCCTGAATCCCCTGCTCACGGTGGAGCAAATCCTGCAAGAACCTTTGCGCGTCCATCGCTTGGCCCAGGGGCGCAAAGCCCGGCAACTCCTCGTGGAAGCCCTCGCGCAGGTGGGTTTGCCAGTGGACTTGCTCTTGCGATACCCCCACCAACTGTCCGGCGGTCAACAACAGCGAGTGGCCATCGCGCGGGCATTACTGGTGCGGCCCCAGGTGCTAGTTTGTGATGAGCCGGTGAGCATGTTAGACGCCCAGGTGCAGGTGCAAATTCTAGAACTACTGGCCCGCCTGCGTCAGGAATTGGGGTTAACGCTGCTGTTTATCACCCACGACCTGCGGGTGGCGCGTCAGTTTTGCCATACGGTGGCCGTGTTGCAACAGGGACGCATTGTGGAATACGGGCCGGCGCGGGACGTGCTGACCCATCCCCAGCATCCCTACACCCAAGCGCTACTGGCGGCCAGCGGGTTGTGACGGGGGAATCCCTTCCAGGACAATCAAACGCTCGATGACCGCCTTGACCACCGGCGCTGCCACGGTGGAACCAAACGCATTGGCCGTCTGGGGTTCATCCGCCACCGCCAGGACCACGTATGCGGGTTTGGGTACTGGAAACAGCGCCACAAAACTAGTAATTTTGCCGCTGCGGTAACCTCCGATTCCGGCCTTTTGAGCGGTGCCTGTCTTGCCTCCTAACCGGTAACGCGGGATACGCGCGGGTTTGCCCGTCCCCCGTTCTACCACCCGTTCCAACATGCGTACAACCGCATCACAGGTGGTTTGGGAAAACACTCGCACCGGCTGGGGACGCGGTAGGGGTGTCAATTCGTGGGTTTGGGGGTTCCACAGGCCAGCGACCACGTGGGGTTGCACCAGCCAGCCGCCGTTGCCAATGGCAGCGTACAGTTGCGCCAGTTTCAAGGGCGTCAGCGCTAACCCCTGGCCAAAGGATGCTGTCGCGGCTTCCACTGGATAGTTGACAAACTCCGCCCACGATTTCAGGCTAGTGGGGCTGATGAAGGGTAAATCAGTCGCCAGTTCGTCCCCCAGACCCAACCGGCGCAGGGCTTGGTAATAATCCGCGCGGGGCAATTGTTCCATCAGGCGCACCATCCCCACGTTGCTGGATTGCTCCAGGATTTCGCTCACCGTGAGACTGCCGCCGGCGCCCACCTGGTCAAAGTTGAAGTTTTGGATGGGCCAGCCCCCCACGATGATCCGCCCGGGGTCATAAAACACCTGGTCGGGACGCACCCGCTGGCTCTCTAGGGCAATCGCCACGTTAATCGGCTTGAAGGTGGAACCTGGTTCGTATAAATCCGTGACTGCCCAGTTTTTGAAGCGCTCTAGGGGAAACCGGTAAAAGGTGTTGGGGTCGTAGCCGGGTTCCACCACTAGCGCCCGGATCGCTCCGTCTTGGACCCGCAGGACTATCACCGCGCCCCGTTGCGCCTGGAATTTCGCAAGCGCCTGCTGGAGTTGCTCCTGGGCCGCCTGCTGGAGCCGTACATCAATCGTCAACTGCAACTGGCGCGGGTCGTCCAGCAACCAACTGGCGGGCAAGGTCGTGCTCTGGTAATGGCCCCGCCCATCATGGGCTAACACAGCCGGCGCGGCTGCCTGTCGCAACAGGGCTTCTTGGCTCAGTTCCACGCCCGCCTGGCCCCGGTGTTCCCGGTTGACATAGCCCACGACTTCCGCCGCCACCCGCCGCTGGGGATACACCCGCTGGAACCCCGCCACCAACTCCAAGCCGTCCAGGTGCAATCGCTCAATCTGCTGGGCCACTGGTGGCAACAATCCCCTTGCCAGGGGAATCCCGCTCGGCGCCCGTTGCAATTCCCGCTGGAGATCAGCCGCAGGCCGGTTCAGGAGCGGCGCCAGTGCTTGGGCAATCTGGGGAGTGGGTCGCTTAAATAGGCGGGGATGGGCATAGAGTTCGTACACTGGCTGGTCCACTGCCAACACCACCCCCTGGGCATCAATCACCGGGCGACGGGGCAACGGCTGACGCACCAAGGCTTTCTGTTGTTGAGCCGCCTGCTCCCGTAGCCATGCCGCCTGAATGACTTGCAGATACACCAATCGCGCCGCCAAGCCCAGTGCTCCCAAGCTTAACCCCAGCCAGACCAGCCGCAGGCGAAAGCGTTGCCGGGCCAAATGCACCCGCACTTGACTGGGACGCAGGGGAGCAGTCGCCACGCTCAGTAGCCCTCCACCGGCCAAGGACGCGCAGATGGCTTCGGCAACGGACGCGGGGGACGCGCTGGCGCCGGTGTAATAAATACGGTCTGAGCAGGGGTTGGAACAATCGTGCCTGGTCCGGGCGATTGCCCAAGATATTGTTGCAACGTCGCTGTCACTGCCATCAGTTCCTGGCGTTGTTGGCGCAATCGCAACAGGTAATCGTACTGCTTTTGCCAGCGCACTTCCGCCCCGACAGTTGCGGCGTATAGAAGGAGCGTCGCGCCGCTTAGTAGGACGACAATTCCCTGCGTAACACGATAAAACCGGCGCAGGATGAGGGGCGATGCAGCAGTGCGAGGTAGTTGAACAACCGTTTCGGAGTGAGGGCGAAGGTTAGAGGACACCGAGCGTGCGGGTAAAGCCATGATTCACTCCTACAGTTAAAAGTTTTTTAGTTGTCCTTGGGAATCTCGTTCAATGCCAAGACGGAACCGGCTGGACGGTGAGTTCCCCGGTTCCAGTGTAAGCGATGGTCTCACTGGATGAAAAGTTAAGAAAGTTAAGAATAATTATCATGTTGTATTGGCCTCGTACAGCCCTTCCCACCGGGGTAATGCAGCATACACCTGCACCGGCCAGGGCCAGAACCGTACCCACGCACGCCCGCGAATCAACCGTTGGTCTAAAAATCCCCACACATGGGAATCGTTACTCGCATTGCGATTATCGCCCAGCACAAATACATACCCCTCCGGCACGGTTGCTGGCCCCCAGGTGTACTGCGGTGGTTGAGCGACATAGGGTTCAGTCAAGGGCACGCCGTTTACCCATACCTGTCCCTGGCGGATTTCCACTGTCTCACCCGGCAGTGCCACCACGCGTTTAATCAGGACGTCGTCAGGACGGTAGCCTTGGAGCAGCAGCGCCGGCGGCGGTGAAAATACGACAATATCGCCCCTTTGCCAATCCCGCCAGAGATGGGAAACCTTTTCGACCACCAGCCGGTCGCCCAATTGCAACGTGGGCAGCATCGACTCGGAAGGGATATAACGGGGTTCGGCTACCCCCCACCGCAACACCAAAGCTAGACAGACCGCTAAGACCAGGGTGGAAAGTGTTTGGAGCAACCAACCCCGCCACCATGACCCGTTCATTGTGCTGTCAACTGCTGTCGCGCCTGCTCTACCAATCGTACAAGGTACTGATGGGCTGCCTTAGGACCGCTCAACGGTTCAGGAAATTCAATCCGAATCGCTATCGGTGTGTCCCCATCCCCTCGCCACACCCGCAAATCCATCCCTGTACAGTCAATAGCCTCCATGGCCGCTGCTGTTGCTTCCATCATTCCCGCCAATCCCTGGGCGTATAACAACACTGCATCGGCATGGTCTTCGTTCATGTGACGACAGATACGCACACTGTCTTCCACTGGAAAGTCTGGGTACAGTTGCGGCGAGTCGTCAGTAGGATTCGTCATGGGAATTCCCATCCACAGGGTTAGAGCATGTTCAGCGACTGGTGTGCAGCGCCTAACCCCATCGTACTGCAAGTGCCGACCCGCGTCCACAGTCGCGCGGCCAATTGGGTATGTAGCCGATGCCCCGCTTTGTAGGCCAGGTAATGGCCACGGGGGAGGGTCCCTAACAACGCCAAATCCCCCAGCAAGTCCAGCAACTTGTGGCGGGCCGGTTCGTCGGGAAACCGCAAAGGTGGATTCAGCCAGCCGCGTTCCCGGTCGCACACCAGCGCATTGGCCAAACTGCCGCCGCGAATCAATCCCTGTGCTTGCCAGTGAGCGATTTGATCAGCGAGGCCAAACGTCCGTGCTGGCGCCACCGCCGTCGCAAAGGGTTCTTGATCCGGCACCCACGTCACCCACTGCCGGCCAATCGCTGGGTAGTCGGGAAAATCAATCCCATAAGTGAATAGCAATTGCTGCGAGGGCAGGGCCGCCACAAACCGGTCCCCTTCGGCCACCTGGATGGGTTCTGTAATCACGCCCTCAACCGTCGGTTGACCAGTCCCCCAGCGTTGCAACTGCTCGACCCAGGGTTGCGCTGAGCCGTCCAGCAGGGGGATTTCGTCGCCAGTCACCTGAATCGCTACATCGTCAATACCCAATCCCAACAGTGCTGCCAGCAGATGTTCCACTGTATGAACTTTGTCCGGCCCTTGCGCCAAGGTCGTGCAGAGCGCACTGGGTTGTACAGCGTGAACATGGGCTGGAATCGGACGGTTATCCCGGTAAAAGACCCGTCCTGTCCCCGGTGCAGTTCGTTCCAGAGTGACAACAGTGGTCTGTCCGGTGTGCAACCCAACGCCCGCCAGCGTCACCCGCTCTGTCATCAGAAGCGTTCTCCCACCCCAAAGGTGATTTGGTTGCCACCCCGGTCGTTCCACCCGAAATCAATTCGCAAATTGCCCAGGAAGGGAGCTGCTAGCCGGATGCCAATCCCATAACCCAACCCTTGACCTGGTTTACCGCGAATCCCGCCTGGGTTGCCCGGCACGTCATCTTGACTCCCCAGCGTCGTCCCGTAGTCCACAAACAAGGCCCCGCGCACGATGTTGAAGATGGGAAAACGATACTCTGCCGTGGCCTGAAGGAAACTACGGCCCGTCCCGAGTTCACCCTCGCCCCAACCCCGCACGGAGTCAGTTCCGCCCAAGCTAAAGGCTTCATAAGGCGCCATCCGGCCCAGGATCGTCCCCGCTTGGATGTTGAACGCCAGCACTTCGGGCTTATCCCGCTGGAACTGCAATAGTTTCACGGGTATGTAGTGACTGTAGCTGGCCCGCAGGCGACTTTGGGAGATGTTCCCAGACCCGACCGGCAGCGCCTGGCTGTAGCCCAAACGCAAGACCCATCCCCGGGTTGGGTCCAGGGGGTTATCCCGTTCGTCCTTGGTCGCCCCCAAGTTCACCTGTAACAGGTCATCAATCCCGCTCTTGCTGGCCGCTAAGAAATTACCCAATTCATCCACTGGCGACACGCGATTGTCTCCGTCCAAGATAGACACCCGCTGGTAACTGATCCCCGCAGTGCCCCGCCAATTTCCTGGAAAGGGCCGGCTGAAATCAATAATTGCCCCCAAACGGTTGACACGCGGCGTGTCCCCATTGGGTAAATCCACCGGCGTTTCCCCGCCGCTGAAAATATAGGAAAACGACCGCCGGTTGAACACACTCGCTGCTAAAGACAATCGCCCTGGGTCAAACGCCAACCAAGGGTCACGGAAATTCACATCAAACAAAATATCCCGTTCCCCGCCTTGGACATTGACGTTCAGAGATTGGAGTCGTCCGCCAAGGTTCCGTTCCGAATAGCCCAATGAACCGAAAAAGCCCGTGGCAGTGCTGTAGCCGGCCCCAAAATTGATGGCGCCTGTGCGCGCTTCCACCACTGTGAGCACAATGACCGCCTTGCGGGGGTCAGCCTCCGAGGGTTCCAGATTCAGGCGTACATCCTCAAAAACGCCCAACCCGAATAACGTTTGCAAATCCCGCTGGGCCGTTTTCTCGTTGAACACGTCGCCGGGTTTCTGTTGCAACTCCCGAATGATGACATAGGGTTTGGTTTTCCCCTTGACTTCCTCGTCCTTCGCGTTGAGGTAGCGGATGCGAATGTCGGCGATGACACCTTCAGCCACCTCTAGCGTCACCACTCCCTGTTCATCTACCTTGGGTGTGCCGACGACTTGCCCCAGCGGATAACCGTTTTTCTTGTACCACTCGTTGATGCGCTGAATTCCCTGTTGCAGGCTCCGGAAATTCAGCACTTCGCCATAAAGGGGCGTGAATACTTCATCGGCCACCTGCTGGGGCAGCACCTTGACCCCCACCAAATTCACCTGTTTGAGCACGGGGTTTGGTTGCACCACGAACCGAATCCGCACCCCCAGTGGCGTGTCCTCTGGCGTGGCTTGCACGTTTTGAAACCAGCCTGTGGCGAAGATGGCATCAATATCCCGTTGCAACTGGGTGCGGGTGGTGGTGAAGCCCGGTCGGGTCCGAATCGCCCCATAGACCGCATCGAGCAAGGCGCCTTCAGCCCCTTCCACTAAAACTTCTGCCACCAGCACCCGGGGTTCCGGTTCGGCAGGCTCCGCTTGGGCTATCGGTCCCAAACCGTTGCGCTGCTGCGGGGCGACTGGCTTGTCCGAAAACTTGACTCTCTGTGCTGTCGGCAATACGCTCGCACCAAGCGGTTGAGTTTCTGCGCTAGCTGGTGCTTGGGTCACCGTAGCCAGCACTGTTGCCAGACTGAGCGTGAGAACGTAGGAGCGCATGTTCACACCACACCACGAAGGAGCATTTACGACCGGGGCGCTTGCTGCAAGACCCGCTCTAACACGAGCCGGTAGGCTGATTCTACCTCCCCGAGGTCATAACGGAAGCGGTCTTTGTCCACGACTCGCTTGGTGGGATCGGTCTCGCCAGCCAACCAGAGCCGGCAGGTGTCCGGGCTAATCTCATCCGCTAGAACGATTTGACCCGCCCTGTCCCGACCAAACTCCAGTTTGAAGTCTATCAGCAAGAGACCGCATTCTGCAAAAAAGCGACGCAAATGGGTATTAATTTGTTCCGCCAAGCGGGTGAGGGCTTGCACTTGGTCAGGGGTCGCCAACTGGAGTAGCCGCAACCGGTCAGGGGTGAGCAGGGGGTCGCCCAGGGCGTCGTTTTTGTAATAGAACTCCACCAGGGGCGGCTCTAGTTCCATGCCCAGGGGTAGGCCGGTTTCACGACACAAACTGCCGGCGGCCCGATTGCGCACGACCACTTCCAGAGCGAACATCTCCAAGGCAGTGACTTCCATCTCAGCAGGCGCCACCTGGGCGAGAAAGTGGGTGGGAATCCCCTGCTGTTGCAGATACTGGAACAGGTAGCTACTGATGGTGCAGTTGATTTCACCCTTGCCCCGAATTTGGCCCTTTTTTTGGGCATTGAAGGCAGTGGCGTCGTCTTTGAACTGCATCCGCAGCACACCAGGCCGGTCAGTGGGGATGAGAATCTTGGCTTTCCCTTCGTAGGTGGTCACGGCTGGGGTCTGTCGCTTTTTCTCCAGTTTAAGCGCCATGCCTACAATAGAACACCGGCGGTTCCGTTGGATGCCCGATGACCGAACGACGTTGGCAACGGATGCTGGAGGTGCTGAGCCGGCGGCAACCTGATTTAACCGTCCTGGCGGAAGCCGTGCATAAACCCCACAATTTGAGCGCCATCTTGCGCAGTTGTGATGCGGTGGGCATTGGTCGCGTCCATGCGGTGAACCCAACCGGCGGCGTGCCGACCTACAACGAAACCAGCGCCAGCGCGGAAAAATGGGTGGAATTGGTGGTGCATCCCACGCTGGAAAAAGCTTTTGCGTACCTGCGTGCTCAGCCCATGCGCCTGTTGGCCGCCCATTTATCAGCCACAGCCGTGGATTATCGCGAGGTGGATTACACCCAACCGACCTGCATTATCGTGGGCAACGAAAAATCAGGGGTCAGCGCTGAGGCTGCGGCTTTGGCCGACCAGCATATTGTGATTCCCATGCTGGGTATGGTGCAGTCGCTGAATGTGTCGGTCGCAACAGCCGTGATTCTGTTTGAAGCCCAGCGCCAGCGTCTCCAGGCCGGTTTGTATGACCAGCCCCGCCTGACGCCTGAACAAATGGCCCGCCAAGCCTTTACCTGGCTTTATCCCGAAGAGGCAATGCGATACGAGCAAACGGGTCAACCATTTCCCGACTTGGATACCTTGCGGGCGCGGGTGCTCGCCTCATCGTAAAATCGGGACAGATGGCCGACCGGATGCCCATGGTCACAATACCTGCCGATCTAGACCGTACAGGTTTGACGCCCGAGGAATACGTGCTGGTATGCGAGAAATTAGGCCGCGCCCCCAATCGCCTGGAACTGGGGATGTTTGGGGTCATGTGGTCAGAACATTGTTGCTACAAAAATTCCAAGCTCCTGTTGCGACAATTTCCCACTCAAGGGCGGCAGGTGGTAGTGGGACCAGGGGAAAATGCGGGCGTAGTGGATTTGGGGGGGGTGTACCTGGCCTTCAAGGTGGAGTCCCACAATCATCCGTCGGCGGTGGAACCGTTTCAAGGTGCGGCGACGGGCGTGGGTGGCATCTTGCGGGATATTTTTACGCTGGGAGCGCGACCCATTGCGTTGCTCAATTCCCTGCGGTTTGGCCCGCTGGCGGAGGCCCGCAGTCGCGCGTTGTTGACGGGAGTGGTGGCGGGAATTGCTCACTATGGCAATTGCGTGGGGGTGCCCACCGTTGGGGGCGAGGTGTATTTCGATGCCGTCTATCGCGACAATCCCCTGGTGAATGTGATGGCCTTGGGGGTCTTGGCGCAACCCCAGGTGATGCCGTCAGCCGCGCGGGGGATTGGCAATCCCGTGGTGTACGTGGGTGCCACGACGGGGCGGGATGGCATTGGCGGGGCCAGTTTTGCCAGCGCGGAATTGGGGGAAGATACCCAGGCGCAACGACCCGCTGTACAGGTGGGTGACCCGTTTCTGGAAAAATGCCTCATAGAAGCTTGTCTAGAAGCCTTTGCCACGGGCGCTGTGGTGGCTTGTCAAGACATGGGCGCGGCGGGATTGACCTGTGCCACTGCCGAAATGGCCGCCAAGGGCAAGGTTGGCATTCGCTTGCACCTGGATGCTGTACCGGTGCGGGAAACGGGCATGCAACCGCTGGAATTGATGCTGTCGGAATCCCAAGAACGAATGCTGCTGGTGGTGGAACGGGGCCGGGAGGCGGAGGTTTTACCGATCTTTCAGCGCTGGGGACTGGCAGCAGTTGTCGTTGGGGAAGTGATTGCAGCGCCAGAAGTCCAGATTGTGCACCAGGGGCAAATAGTCGGCCAAATTCCGGCGGCGGCTCTAGCAGTCGAGACCCCTATCTACCAGCGAGACATTTTGGCGGAGCCTCCCCCAGCCGTCCAGCAGCATTGGGCCTGGTCGGCAGAGACCTTACCGGCAGCGACGGTGGAGGGCGTTGGCGGTCGCACCTGGAATGAAGTGCTCTTGCATCTGCTCGACCAACCCAACCTGGGGAGCAAACGCTGGATTTATCGCCAGTACGACCATCAGGTGCAGAACAATACCGTGGTCTTGCCGGGGATTGCCGATGCAGCCGTGGTACGGGTGCAAGGTCGCTTGGGTGTGGCAGCCACCATGGACGGCAATGGCCGCTGGGTGTGGCTAGACCCGGAACGAGGGGCAATGGCAATTGTGGCGGAAGCAGCCCGGAACCTGTCCTGCGTGGGGGCCGAGCCTTTGGCGGTAACGGACAATTTGAATTTTGGGTCGCCAGAAAAACCAGAGATTTACTGGCAGTTGGCGATGGCGTGCCGGGGGTTGGCCCACGCCTGCCGGGAACTGGGGACGCCAGTGACGGGTGGCAATGTCTCCCTCTACAACGAAACCCAGGGGCAAGCCATTTACCCAACGCCGGTGGTGGGGATGGTGGGACGGGTCGCTGACATTCGCCGGCGCTGTACGATGCAATGGGTGGCTGGTCATGGGTTGTATCTGCTGGGTGCGCCGTGGGGCCAGGAAACCGGTGGCTTGGGCGGTTCGGAATACCTGGCTGCCATTCACGGGTTGGTCACCGGACGCCCGCCGGCTGTGGACTTGGCGCGAGAGAAACGGGTGCAGGCGGCATGCCGTCACGGGATTGCCCAGGGGTGGGTCACTGCGGCCCATGATGTCAGCGATGGGGGCGTTGTCGTTGCGCTGGCGGAAATGGCAATCGCCGGTGGCTGTGGGGTACACATCACGGTCGCGACGCCGCCGGTCATCCGCTGGGATGAATGGCTGTTTGGAGAGGGCGGCAGCCGCATCTGGGTGACCGTTGCACCGGAGGCACGGGCCACCTGGGAAGCCTATCTGGAGGAGCAACTGCCCGGTGAATGGGGTTGCTGGGGCGTTATTGGCGGGGAGTCCCTCACGATTTGTACTGCCGATAGAACGCTGATTGACCTGCCAGTGAACCGGTTGCATCAGACCTGGGAAGCTGCACTCACCCGTCGCTTAGCCAGTCCTGGGTCAGCGGGGGATTGAGCGACTAAAACTGATAGCGTTGACCCTGCAACCACAGCGCCCGCGCTAAAGCCAAACCCGACGCCCCTACTTTCACCTCCACAACGGCCTGCCGTTTTTGACTGGCTTTGGCCACCTCAGCATTGATTCGCTCCCTCTGATTTTCGGGAATGTACATTTCTTCAATACCGTAAACCACTCTCCCATCTACCAATCGCCCTTTGAGCGCAATTTCTTGGGGGCCTAAATCCGTGGGTAAAGATAGGCAAACCCGCACCGGTCGCCAAGGCTTAGGAGCGGTCGAGTTCGGAGCATCGGGCGCTGCAAAAATCACGTAAATTTCAGACCCACGTTTCACATTGACGACATCTTTGCCGCCGGGGAGCGATTGCAGATAATCCCGCTCGCTAAATTCATAACCCAAAACTTGCGAATATCCCCTCAGCAGGTCATAGGGGTCAACCGGAAATGTTTGCAAGTAAATGGTGCGACCAGCGGCTATGACAGCCAGATACTCCGCCGGCAAAGCCAGGGGAATTGCTACTTGAACCAGTAAAGGCACCACCAAGCGCCATGTGGGTAATTTCATCAGTTTGACTCCCTCGCCGCCAGACGGCGTTCAAACCCCACACCAGCTCCAATCAGGGCTAGGCCGCACAGACCCAAACCAATGGCTTTCCACAGCAGTCCCGTATTGTACTCAAACATACGACTGACGATTTGCAAACTCAGCAGCACCATCCCCAGCCAAAATACCCCCCTTCGCAGTTGGTTTATACCTACACGCATCAGAGCAAGGCTATACACCAGTAGCAGCAGGTTCACTACTAAGACGTACCATCGCCCATGTTCCGTTCCCAGCCCCCCGAGACTCACGCCGGTAAATAGGACTGCCATGCTGAGAAACCCAACTGTTCGCGCCTCGCGTCGGGTGAGCAATTGATGGAGAATGACATAGGTAGCTAAGATGAGCAGCAAGGGGCCAACGTATTTGTTTCGGGATACCTCTCTACTCAACCCATCCCAACTGAATTGAAAAGAGTAAATGAACAGACCCAGGCTAAGCAGCACCACACTCATCGCTCGCGCGACGGGTTGCAGGGTGCCCGCAGTCGGGAATAGGCGATTAGCCAGCCGGTCAAGTTGCCAACTCTCTCCATATCCCCACAGAATTATGGCTGGCAACGGCAATGCCAATGGCCCGGCAAGCGCTTTCCCTACACTCAATAACCACAGCAGCGTGATGACCACAAAAATGGCCCGTGAGTTGAACCAGTAGGCCAGCGGCACAAACAGAATCGCAAAATAGGGCATTCCTTCCGCCAATAGATTGACTTCTGACGATGCATCCCTCATGGTGAGGTAGCCGATGTAGCCCAACAGCAGGAGGACGAAACCCATCATCCCCAGGGGTTGCCATCGCAAGCTGATGCCCATAACCAACACCCCTAGGCTCCAGGCGAAGAACAGACCGTACCAGGGTCCACTGAGATTAAACGTTTGGGCGACGAGGGCAATCACGGCTCCTAGAACCAAACCGGCTGTCAGGAGTATCCCTTGACCCAAACGCCGCAAGGAACTCGTGTGCTGCCATAAATAAAATCCCAATGTGTTAGTGACAACCAGGAGGGCAATCAGCAAAATGAGTTTGGTAATCCTGTCGAGGTTCTGCCAGTTAGCTGCGACGAAGGTAATGACTGCTAAACCAATTAAAATTCCGCCGGTGGCATATAAAATGGCACTGAAAATTGGTGGTTCTGGGGTGCGTTGGTCAAGTTGATAGCGCGTGACGAGTTGTTGCCATGTCTCCTGGGAAATTAATCCCTCCTGGCGCCATTTTTCGGCCTCTATTTTCAACTGCCGCCTGAAATTCTGGTTGGACACACCTGTTTACTCACCTGCAATTGTCACTGATTTAGCTATTAAACACGTCACAGCCACCACTGGCAAGCCAGCCCATCAAGCTGCCCTGAGGTGGTAGGGTTGCCCTAACTGCTGCAAATGCCGCACCAGTAAGCTCAGGAACAACCCCACATCGGTCACCACCCCCACCGATTCCAACGAACCTCGGTCTGCCAACTTGGTCACCACCGCCGGATTGATGTCCACGCAGATCAATTTCACACCCGCCGGCGTCATGTTGCCCACCCCAATCGAATGCAACATGGTGGAGAGCATCAGGATCATGTCCGCGCCTTCAATTAACTGGGCATATTCGGCTTGGGCCTGGAGCAAATCCATGCGGGTTTCCGGCAAGGGGCCATCATCTCGAATCGAACCAGCCAAGGAAAATGGCACACCCCGGCGAATGCACTCGTAGAAAATCCCCGACTTGATCACTCCCGCCTCCACCGCTGCCCGGATGCTGCCGTACCGCCGGATGAGATTGATGGTTTTGAGATGATGCCGGTGTCCCCCCTTAACCGTTCGCCCGCGCGCCAGGTCAACCCCCAGGGACGTACCATACAGGCTCTGCTCCAAATCATGAACGGCAATGGCATTTCCCCCCAGTAGCGCCTGCACGTAGCCCTCGCGGATCAGCGTTGCCAGGTGTGGTCCCCCACCTGTATGAATCGTGACTGGCCCAGCAACCACCACGGTTTTGCCACCCCGTTCCCGGATACGCCGCAGTTCCCAGGCGATTTCCTCCACCACCAACTCCACCCGCCGCTCGCTGGACACACCCGACTCCATGAAGCCAAACTCTTGACCGCGCTCCTGGGTTGGTTTGTGCAATGTCCGGATGCCATCTACACCGCACACGACCAAGTCACCCACCTGTAAATCCCGCAGCAGCCGGCAAGTCGCTGTCAGGCCCTCCACCACAATCACCGCGTCCATGCGCTGTTTTTGCACCCGTATCCAGCGGTCTTGGTGGTAGATTTCGGTGGGGTAAATGGTGGTGACATAAAAATCATCGGGCGCCACTCCCGCTTGCGTAACCGGTTCCAACCGCACCGGCGTTTCCATACCATCGGCCAGGCGCGCTCCTAGGTCAATCAAATTATTCAAAATATCGTCCAAAACGGCTTCCGTCGGCGCAGAGACCCATAGTTGAATCTCCGAAGGGTCAGGCCGGTGCGCCCCCAAGTGCAACCGTTCGATTTGGAAACTACCGCCCCCATCGGTAATCCGGTCTAGCGCTTCGGTCAACAGGTTGCTATCCACCAAATGTCCCCGCAGCGATACCAGTCGTTTTGTCACCTCCGCCATCGCCGGTACGGCTGCCACTGGTTCATCTAAACGCAATGTCAAACACTTGGCTGCGCCCCCTGCTTTGATAAATTCACTCAAATCCGTCGTGATGACCGTAAAGCCCACTTGTTGCAATCGTTCTTGCAACGATGTACTCATCTGGTTGGCGATAATCACGCGATTAATTTCCACCGCGTTACAGGCAAAGCGAATAGCATCAGCCTCGCTGACAGGAATGCGTTTTTCGGGGGGAATACGCCGCTCAATTAAATGATTGGAGTAGGTATCAAAGGCGGGTGGATAGTACAACAAATACCCATCGCTCAAGGGACAAAAACAGGTGTCTAAGTGATAAAAACGCTTGTCAATCAAGTGCAGGGATAAAACCTCTAGCGACAGCCACTTAGCTAGATAAGGATGGGCTTCCAGCATGGTGCGAAACCCGTAACCACACCACAGCCAACCCGCACCCCGGTCCAACAAGGCATCGCCGGCCCCCTCAAACGCAATGCCCTCCGGCAACTCCAGCACCTGATACCCCTGGGCCTGAAACCACTCCCGAAAATAAGGCTGTTCTCCCTGGCGCTCCGGATGATAAAAACGGCTCAAGACTACCTGCTGGTTGACGACCAAGCCTGCATTAGCAGTAAACACCATGTCCGGCCAACCCGGCGCTGGGGTCACGAGTTCCACATCAGCATACTGTTTCACGATTTGGTACAACCGTTGCCACTGGGCCACCGCCTGCGGCTGAGACGATCGGTGGACATTGCCCTCCATCCAGGGGTTGATGACGTAATTCACCTGGTAGTGATCCGGCGGGCACATCAAGTAACGCAGACGTTTCATAACCCCAACCAACGGTGCAAAGTCAGTTGTATTCTACTGGTCTTTGGCAATGGGAGTAACCATGCCACGTTCTGACCAACCAAGCTTGTATCAAATGCTACGTTTTAAGGAGCCTCCCCATCGCGCCGACCTCTCTGCTTGCCAGCGTTCTGTAGCCACTGCAAGCGACCAAGCCATAGCTTAACGTAGTTGAAAGCGCACGGAAACGTTCATCCCCTGGCGTCCCTGGGGACTGGTGGTAAATTGCCAGCGCCACACCGACTGGATCGCTACTTCGTCTAACTGGGGCGACCCACTAGATTGACGCAGGCTCACCGCCGTTACCCGGCCATCGGGACCGACATCAATCGTCAAAGCCACGCGACCTTCAATCCCTTGCTGCCGTAGATGGGCTGGATAGGGGGGCTGGGGACAACGCAGACAGGTCACAGGCGCAACCGCAACCGCAGGCCCAGTTTCACGGGGTTCTGAGGCGCCGGATTCCTTAGGAGCTGGGGGTGCCGGTGTCGCTGCCACCGTTGCCGGGGCTTCCGCCGTCGTTGTTCCTGAACCCGGGGCTGGCGCAGACCCACCTGCAGCAGGAACGGAACCATTGCCAACCAGCGCGGGACCTACGGCTTCTTGACCTTCCCCAGGCGCAGCTACTGCCGGGCGACGGGCGCGGGATGGTGTTGCAGGCGTAGGGCGCGGTTCCGAAACCGGTGGCGCAGCGGGAGGAGCAGAGAAGTTCTGCACCGGCGCTGTTGTGATGGACTGGGGTTGGGAGCTGGTCACACGCACGCGAGGGGGGCCAGGGGTGGCCTGTACGACTGGTTGTGGTGAAGGCCGGATTGCTGGTGTCATGGGTTGTCGAGCTACCGGCGGTGGCGGCGCAGGCTCCGGTTCTTCGATGATCAGTTGCACTGGGGCATAGGTTTCTTCGGTGGACTCGCGCCACCGGTCCCACCAGCCCAGCGCCAAGGTCAGTACCAGCGCTGCGTGGGCCAGAACCGAGAGCAGCAACCAAGCCCCAAGATGGGATTCGGATGGCAATTCCTTAGTGCGAATCAACATCGTTATTCTCTACTCCACCATGCTCAAAATTGGCCAAGCGGCGTCAATCCTTTCCACCTTAGCCCTATTTTAATTGACATTTACTTGCGATAACGGTATTCTATCTCCCAGTGGTGACGATGCCAAAATGCAGCCGAGTCAGTTTTTAGCTGCTGGCGGGATAGTTGTTTATCCGTTGCTGGCGCTATCTGTACTGGTGGTCGCTTGCGCGGGGGAGCGGTTCTGGTTTTGGTGGCGATTGCAACGGGCGCAGGGGCGAGCACTAGCGGAATTATTGCCAGCTTACGAAAAAGGCCCCGATTGGATTCAGCAACAGGCCAGGCAGTTTGCCCAGGTGCCCTGGGTGCGAGTATGGGAACGGGCGTTGACAGCAGCGGCGACGGACGGTAAGTTGCTTCCTCCTGAGCGGTTTCGGATTGCCCTGCTCAGTGCTGCCCAGCGAGAATTGCCCCGGTTGCGCCGGTTTCAAACGTTACTGGATACGACGGTGACGGTGGCGCCGTTGCTCGGGTTGTTAGGGACAGTCACGGGACTGATTCGGGCGTTTTCATCCCTGTCGCTGGGAAATATCGGGGGAACGCGGGCACTGGAGGTCACCGGTGGGGTGAGTGAAGCATTGATTTCGACGGTCATTGGCCTGGTAGTGGCGATTGTCACCCTGGTGCTGGCAAGTTTGTTTCGCAGTTTTTACCGGCGGCAATTGACGTTGTTGCAGGAGGTGATGGGACATTTGGAATTAATTTATGCCGAATGGTTTGAGGCGCATCAGTTGGAGGAATTGAGCCGTGTTTCCACTCGATGACGAGGGCGAGACGCCGCCAGAGGTCAACATCGTCCCGATGATTGATGTAGTGTTTTCAGTGCTGGCGTTTTTCATCATCGCGTCGGTGTTTTTGACCCGAGCCGAGGGCCTAGAGGTGCAATTACCCCAGGCGGCAACGACGCGGGTGCAAAAGACTCAGACCGTCACTCTGACGTTGACCCAAAACGGGACGCTGTTTTTGCAGGGGCAACGGCTGGCTGGCGAGGAATTGACGCCACGACTGCGGGCATTGCAGGCCCAGGGTAACCGGCTGGTGGTGCTCTTACGGGCGGATGCGCGGGTGTCCCACGGGCAGGTGGTGGGGGTGTTGGACCAACTACGCCAGATTCCTGACCTGCAAGTGGCAATGGCAACCCGACCCCTAGAGGCTCGTCATTCGCGCTAGGGAGTTGGTAAGGTGAGCAGAGAGGAGAACGGTTGAGGGGTTAATACTCTATTTAGGAGGGCAAGTTCGATGCAAACGATGGTGCCAGCGCAAGACTTTTTCCGGGCGGCCTATGAACACCGTTACACCTGGGGACCAGAGTTTCCCGGCTACCAAGCCCAGGTGCAATACCAGGGGAGCCTGGGTCGCGCAACGGGTGAAGTGACGGTGGATAAAAACCTGAAATATACGGTGACGGGGATTGCCGACGAAGCCATCCGCAAGTGGGTGGAGCAGCAGATGTGGGAAATCATCACCCACCTGGGACGGCGACCCTTTGAGAAAGAACATGACGGTCATGTGTTCAACTACGGCGCGGTGCAACCGGATGGCTCCCAAGAAGTGCTAGTGCAAGTGGGGGATGTGACAAACCGTTATCATCTCAAAGACAATCACATCACCATGGTCTATCGTCATCTAGGGCCGCACACGATTGAAATTCACGTGGAGGAGTTTCACGAAACGCCCGAAGGCTCCATGGCAAAGACCTACTGGGCTACGGTGCCAGGGATGCGCTTCCAGTTCTGGGATGAGCATGGTCAAGTGGGCGACTACTGGACAGTCACCCGGCGACGCTCGGTGCAAGAGCAAAACGGCACGCGGCAAGAGCACGAATTGACCTTCAACAACCTGGCATTGCTACAGGGGGTGTAAAGGCACAATCTGGGGACCTACAGGAGTATCCAACACGTGTGCAGCAATGCCGAAGACCTCTTGCAGGTGAGCTGGCTTGAGAACTTCCTGGGGATCCCCCATCGCCCGCAATCGTCCCTGCTGCAGGAGTCCCACCCGGTCGCTGTAGCGCAACGCCAGGTTCAAATCGTGCAGCGCCACCACCAGGGTCAATTCCTGTTCCTGCTGTAGCCGGCGCAGTTGTTGGAGCAGAGAAAGCTGGTAGTGCAGGTCCAAAAAGGTGGTTGGTTCATCGAGCAGGAGAATTTTGGGGTCTTGGGCAAGGGCCAGGGCCAAAAACACCCGCTGGCGTTGGCCCCCCGATAGCTCGCTCACGGGCCGGTCTTGCCAGGGCAACAGTTCCATTTGCGCCAGCGCCCGGTTCACCTGGGTTTGACTGGCGGCATCTAGGTCCCATTGCCACCACGGTTGATAGGGATGGCGCCCCAGACTCACTGTCTCCCGCACGGTGAGACCCGCTGGCAGTAAAGGTGACTGCGGCAGTAGAGCCAGATGTCGAGCCAATTCCCGGGCACTATAGTCCCCTAACCTGCGTCCATGCAGAAAAACTGCTCCCTGGCTGGGCACCAGCAAACGGCTGAGTAACCGCAGCAGGGTGGATTTGCCCGAGCCATTTGGGCCTACTAGCGTCAGCCATTCTCCTGGGTAGATTTCCAAGTCAATCCCTTGGACCACGGGTTGCCTGGGCTGATAACCCCCTGAAACTCCCACTGCCGCCAAGATGGGTCCTGACATCGCTAGGCACCCCCTGACCGCCGGTACAGCAGAGTGATAAAAAATGGTGCTCCCATCAGGGCGGTCATCGCCCCCACCGGTAGTTCGATACGTCCCAAGCGGGCTAGCGTATCGGCGGTGGTTAGCACCAGGGCCCCCATCACTGCCGCCCAGGGAATCAACCAGCGATAGGTCTGCACGCCCAACAGACGTACCAGATGCGGCACCATCAACCCCACAAACCCAATCAAGCCACTGACGCTTACTGCTGCTGCTGTGAGCCACGTCGCCGTGAGTCCAACTGCCAAGCGCACCTTAGTCAACGAAAGGCCCAAGCTCATGGCCCGTTCATCGCCCAATCCCAAGATGTCCAGCGTCCGTCCCCAGGGCCAGGCCGCCAGCAGTCCCATCACGATAGGTAAGGCAACCGCCTGCACTTCTTCCCAGCCCCGGGCGTTGAGACTCCCCACCAGCCAGTTCAGGGCAATTTGCACCCGGTCGTCGGCAAACAACAGTAGGATGGTGGTGACCGACCCTAGGAACGCGCTGACAGCAACCCCCGCCAAAATCAAGCGCGTCACTGACAACTGGCCCGGTTGCCAGGCCAAGGCGTACACCAGCAGCGCGGTTGCCACACTGCCGACCCACGCCACTAACGGCACCCAAGCCAAGGCCACGCCCTGCACGATGGGAATGACGGCTGCCAGTCCCGCGCCTGCCGCAATGCCCAGCAAATAGGGGTCTGCCAGGGGGTTGCGCAACATCCCTTGCATCAGTGCGCCAGCGGTTCCCAGAGCTGCCCCTACTGCCATCCCGAGCAGCACCCGCGGCAACCGCAGTTCCCAGAGAATGGTTTGGGGGAGTTCTTCGCCCTGTCGCAAAAGTGCCTGCACCACTTGGGACGTCGTCAACGGCACCGAACCGAGCCGGAGCGCCAGGAGACCGATGCCCCCCAGCAGCGCCGTCAATCCTAGCAATCCCGCTACTGGCCGTGCTTTCATTCCTATCTATCTAGAACTGCCAGTTAATCCCCACCGAGATATTGGTTCCTGGCTGGGCCAGGCGGTCCACCCGAAACGCATCGGCGCGGGGGAAATTGCGCAAATCGGCGTACTCAAAGTATTTGGTGTTGGTGAGATTAAAAATCCCCAGATTCAAGGACACCAGTGGCGTAATCCGTACGTAGCCCAACAAATCCAAACGGGTGTAGCCCCGAGGGACTAGAAAGACATCTGGATCAGGCACGCGCGGGCGACCCACAAAGGTCCCCACCAGTTCCACACCCCAGCGGTCCTCCTGGCCCCGGAACCGCAATCCCGCGACTGCTTTAAACGGGTCCACCGTGACGAGGGGCCGGTCGTTCGTCAAGTCGTCCCCCACCGCATAGCCCAGTGACCCAAACACACTCAGGCCAAAGGGGTTATCTAGAAACCGGTACTCGCCGCTGAATTCCACGCCATAGATGCGCGCCCGTGCCGCATTGCGCGATTGAAAACGCAACACCGGACCACGAATCCCCGGTAAAGTCGTCGTCCCCACAAAGGCAAATTTCTCGATGAAATTGCGGTAGGAGTTGTAAAAGGCCGCCAAGGTAAACCGTCCCCGCTCCGAGCGCCCCCGAAACCCTAATTCAAAACCGTCACTGGTTTCTGCTTTCAGGTCGGGATTGGGTTCCACATAGTAGGCCGGAAACGTTACCGTGTTGGCAAAGCCGCTGTTGATTTCATCGTAGGTTGGGGCGCGGAACCCACGGGCGTATTGGGCAAAAAGATTAAACCCCGGCGCAAACCGCCAGACCAGCCCCAAGCGCGGTGAAAAACTGGTGGCTTCAAAGTTGGACGTGCGAATCCCTGCCGGCAAGTTACGCAGGAAATCCCGGTCCGGATTAGCCGTCAACCGGTAAAAGTCAAAGCGCAGCCCCGGAATCAAACTCAGGCTCTCGCCAATCTGAATCTCATCCTGCACAAAAATCCCCAACCGCAGGGTGTCCGAATCAGGAAAATCTTTGAGTGGGAAATTTTCGGGGATGCGCTCACGGGTCACCGCTCCCGTCACCCGGTCGATTTGAATCTTGTCGCGCGGGCGTTCGTTGCGCTGGATAGAAAAATCTACCCCATAGGTCAACAAGTGTTCCGCTGCCCCCGTGCGAAACGGGCTGGAAAACTGCACACTGGCCCCGGCGATGCGCTCCAGGAAATTCCCCGTGGACTGGCGAATAAACCGCCCCCGGTCTTCAAACGTGTTTTCGGGCACTTCCGTATTTTGGTAGTACAGCAGCACCCTAGCCGACTGCAGCCAACTGGTTTCGGGATTTTGGAAATCGTATTCCAGGCTCACCCGCTGGCGTTGAGTGCGCACCTGCGAGCGAAAGCGCTGGACAGCCCGCGCCCGAGTTTCTTCAAGGATGTTAGCCTGCGCGAACCGGGTGGTCAGTGGCCGGTCTAGGAAATCCCCTGTGAGTTTGAGCTTGCGGCCGTCCCCCACTTGGAACACTACCTTGCCAAAGAAGTTATTGCTCTCACCCGATTGCCGGTCATGGAAGCGGGAGTCCCCCAAGCGATTCGGCTCACGGAAATCTCGCCGGGTGTAGAGCGCCACCCCTGAGACCGGCCCACTGCGAAACGCCACAGCTCCCCGCTGGTTACTCGCGGAATTAGCGCTGGCGTAGTTGGGGAACACCTGAAAGTAGGTATCTCGTCCTGTAATCGCCAGCAAGTCCTCTGGGTCAATGGTGATGAACGACACCACACCCCCTAGCGCATCCGACCCGTACAGCGCTGACCCTGGCCCTTTGAGAATTTCCACCTGCTTGAGCGTACTCAAATCCACAAAATCGCGCCCGATGCGAATCGGCCCCAGTTCAAACTCCCCTGGCAGGCGAATGCCATCGACTTGCAGCAGCACCCGGTTGCCTTCTAACCCCCGGATATTGAAGTTCAACGTGCCATAGCGGGATGAAAAGGGCGCCGACACATTCGGCTGGTAGCGCAACAAATCCTGCGGCGTTTGCACATTGTTTTGCTCGATTTCCTGGCGGTCAATCACCGTCACCGAACTGGGCGATTCCTGCACCTCCCGGGGCGTGCGCGTTCCCGTGACGGTAATTTCGATGTCCTCCGCTTGCGCCGTGCGGCTGTCTCGCGCCGGTGGCGTTTCCGCTTGCGCCAGCAAACAATGGCGGGAAAACTCCGCCACTCCTTCTTCCCAGACTGGACAGGATTTTTGGGCCAATGCCGGGCTGAGCATCACGCCCCACAAGAGAAATGCACCCGTCCATCCATAACGTTTGATAGGCATTGCACACTCCTCCACCTGTTGAACGAATGGGAAAATGGAAACTTAACGCCGTCCCTGGGCAATCGCCTGTAGGCGCAGCGCTGCTTGCCGAATAGCTTCGACACTTCCCGGATTCACCAGTCCGTAGTAATCCAAGGCATACACCTCCCCTTGTCGTACCGCCTTTAACCGCCGCCAAAACGACTGGGATTGCCAGCGGGGCAAGGGATTCTCACCGGGTCCCCCCACCACAATCAGCACCTCCGGGTCCAAGCGCAACACCTGCTCCGGCGACAGGGTGACATAACCTGCGATCGGGGAACGTCCCTGTAAATCCGCCGCCAGGTTCCGCAGGTGAAACCGCTCCAGCATGGAACCCGCCCAGCTATCGCGATTTGGTGTCAAGATAGGACGTTCGCTGACTAGAACCAACACCTCGCGCGCCCGCGCTGGTTTGGGGGCATTCAGGGAACGAAACAGCCGGAGCAAGGGGTCTGGGTTGGTTGCCGTCAACTGAGCCAACTGGCGCGTCACCGCTTCCAGGTCTTCCCAGCGCCGCACATCCACTAAGTGCGTGGCAATGCCTAAAGATTGCAAGCGATTAGCCGTCGGTTCATGAAAAAGACTTGCACCAATGACCACATCGGGTTTCAGGGCTACAATCCGCTCTAAATTTGGCTGCACCCGTCCTTCACTCACCTTGGGTAAACGCGCCAATTCCGGCTGCTTTTCCAGCAGGGAACTTCCCGGCACCCCCACCAGCCGTTGCCCATCTAAGCGGTGCAAAATATCCGCCGTTAACGACGTCAGCGCCACTACCCGCCGATAGGGTTGCGCCCAAGCTACTGTCGCACTTGCCAACAGTATCCCCAGCGCCAGCGCCCCACGCCGCACCCAAAGCCGCATCACTATTGACTCCTTATGTCGTAACCTAACCCCAGTTTATTGAAAATAAAATTCAAAAGCAATAAATTACAGCCAAGTTATCCACGCTTGTTGTCCAGCGGGTCGCAGGGCAAAGTCCCCCTGTTGAAGGTTACTTAGCTGTAGAGCAACTATCGTCAAACCCGCAGAAGCCTGGGAGAACTATTACCAGATGAGCTTACGGTAAGCGAATGCCATCAATCAGCCGCAGTACGCGCCTGCCCCCGATACCCCGCACATTGATGTCCCATGAGTCGTAGAAAAATGACTGTCGCACCGACACCCCTGGCTCATAACGGAACACATCCCGGAGCGTTTGCGAATTGCTGCGTTCAATGCGCTTGCGGTCAATGACTGTCACCGATGCGGGCGAATCATCCACTCGGCGCGGCGTGCGGGTGACCACTGTGGTGATAGGGTCTTCATCTACAGCAGGGGGACCGGCCAACTGTGCGAGGAGACAGGCGCGAGAGAATTCGGTGATACCTGCTTGCCACAGGGGACAGGGCGGTTGCGCCATTGCTGGGTTCAGCACAGCACTCCATCCCATCGCCGTTAGCAGAATCTGCAAGCAAGCCCGTCGCAGAGTCATGACGCAGTACTCGTTTTGTTTTATTCCCACAGTTTAGCTAACTGCTTCCTGGTACTGCAGAGTCTGATGAGTCTGCACAAAGTGGTTTCCCGTGAAACTCTTACAACCGATGCCCGCAGGCCGGACAAAAGCGAAACTCACTTTGAATGGGGGCACTACAAGCGGGACATTCCGTGCGCTGGCGCGGGCGCTCCGGCAACCCAAACATCTGGTCATTACTATGCCCCGGCTTCACCATGGGGTAGCAATTCTCCGTGGGATTCACATGCACATCCATCAAAACCGGCCCCGGATGCGCCAGCATTTCTTTGAGCGCCGATTCCAGTTCATCTCGCCGCCGCACCAGCATCCCCTTGACCCCATACGCTTCCGCCAGCTTCACAAAATCTGGCATTCCCGCTTCCATGGCCGAGTGGGCGTAGCGCTCCTGGTAAAACGCTTCCTGCCACTGGCGCACCATCCCCTGCCAGAAGTTGTTGATAATCACTGTCTTCACGGGCAATTGGTACTGCACCAGTGTCCCTAGCTCTTGGATGTTCATTTGCACACTGGCATCGCCGCTAATGCAAATGACTTGGGCATCCGGTAGGGCCACTTGGACGCCCATCGCCGCCGGCAACCCAAACCCCATCGTCCCTAAGCCGGAACTGGAAATCCACCGCCGGGGACCGCAGTTCAAAAACTGAGCCGCCCACATCTGATGCTGGCCCACATCCGTCGTGTAGTAGGCATCGGGCGCCAGTTGTCCCAACGTCACAATTACTTCCTGGGGCGAGAGCCATTCCCCTTCCCGGGGCACCACCAGCGGGTAATCCTGGCGCCAGGCGGCAATCTGGGCTAACCAGGGCTTCGTGCGCTCAGGATCAGGCTGCGGCCCAGTCTGCAAATACTGCAACCAATCCACCAGCACCTGCCGCACATCCCCCACAATCGGCACATCGGGCGGGCGATTCTTCCCGACTTCCGCCGGGTCAATGTCCACATGAATCACCTTGGCATGGGGAGCAAATTCCGCCAGTTTCCCTGTCACCCGGTCGTCGAACCGTGCCCCCAACGCAATCAACAAATCGCACTGGCTCACGGCAAAGTTGGCGTAGGCCGTCCCGTGCATCCCTAGCATTCCCACCGACAACGGGTGCTGCTCGTCAAACGCGCCCTTACCCATCAAAGTCGTGGTCACGGGAATCTGGAACCACTCCGCCAATTGCTGAATTTCCCGGTGCGCGCCTGCCGCAATCGCCCCACCCCCCACGTACAGCAAGGGCCGTTTCGCTTCTAGCAATAGTCGGCTCGCCTGGGCAATCTGGCGCGGATTCCCTTTCACCGTGGGCCGGTACCCCGGCAACTTCACCTGCCCCGGCATGACCGGCACATAGTCAAACTGCTCTTCCCCCACATCCTTGGGAATGTCAATCAACACGGGTCCTGGGCGCCCCGTACTGGCAATGTAAAACGCTTCCGCCACAATCCGGGCCATATCGCGGGGGTCGCGCACCACATAGGAATGCTTAACAATCGGCAACGTAATCCCAAAAATGTCCGTCTCTTGGAACGCATCACTACCAATGGCCGACCGCCGCACCTGCCCGGTGATCACTACCATGGGGATGGAGTCCATGTGCGCCGTGGCAATTGCCGTTACCAGATTTGTCGCCCCCGGCCCCGACGTCCCAAAACAGACCCCCACCTTTCCCGTCGCCCGCGCATAGCCGTCTGCCCCGTGTCCCGCCGCCTGCTCGTGCCGCACCAGGATATGCTGCATCTTGCCTTCAGCTTCCCAGCGGTAGAGTTCGTCATAGACCGGTAAAATAGCGCCGCCAGGATACCCAAAAATATGCCGCACACCGTGCCGGTACAGGCTATCAATCAGAGCGTAAGCGCCTGTGCAACGGCGGGGAGTCGTTTCAGCACTAGCCGGCGCAGTCGTCGCAGCCGCGGAGGTCGTCGTACTGGTCAACAAGGCAATAACAGTTGCAAAAATTACAAAACGGTTGTGTTTCCTTAGTGTAACGACCGATTTTACCCTTGTCCAGGGTACAAAACGGCCAAACTAGTCGAAAAAATTTAAGAATTTTTAAGCGTTGACCGGCCACGGCTTATCTATGCTGAAAGGGGGAGGGGGAGATGGGTTAAGGGCCAATGACAACCGCGTTGCCTGTGGTGAGCCTGGCCGATTGGACGCAGGGGACGCCCGCCCAACATCATGAATTTGTCTGGCAAGTGGGTCAAGCGCTGGAGAAGGTGGGCTTTTTCGTTCTAGTTGACCATGGTCTGACGCCCGACCTACTGGCGGCTGCCTATGAACAGGTCGTTGGCTTGTTTGCGTTGCCCCTGGCCCAAAAACAGCGCTACGCCAAGCCCGAATGGCACGGGCAACGGGGGTATGTGTCGTTAGGGCAAGAACACGCCCAAGGTCATCCCCTGCCCGACTGGAAAGAGTTTTGGCACATTGGGCGCACCAACAATCTCTGGCCCCAGGAATTGCCGGATGTGGCACCCATCCTGACCCGCCTGTATGCCGCTTTAGACCAATGCGCCGAGCAGTTACTCCAGGCGATTTCCCTGTATCTCGACCAGCCGCTGGACTTTTTACCCAACCTGGTGCGGGGCGGCGACACCTTGTTGCGCTTGGCGCATTACCCACCCCTACCGGCGGGATTACCCCCTGGCATCCTGCGAGCAGCGCCCCACACGGACATTAACCTGATCACCATCCTGTGCGGCGCGACCAGTGAGGGACTCGAACTCCAGCAGCGGGATGGTACCTGGTGGCCAGTGCCCGTGCTGCCGGAAGCGCTGGTGGTGGATAGCGGCGACATGTTGCAGTGGTTGACCAATGGACTCCTGCGCAGCACGACCCATCGCGTGATGAATCCCACTGGTCAGAATGTCTCGCGCTACTCGTTGCCGTTTTTCGTCCATCCCCGACCCGAGGTGGAGTTGACGCCATTGCCGGCCTGTGTCGCCCGCACGGGTGGGGATGCTCGTTTTGGTCGCATCACGGCTGGGGAGTATTTGCACCAGCGCCTGCAGGAAATTGGCGTCGCTGCGCCAGCCACGTGAAATAATAGACCCTGAAGACGTTGCCACCGCACCTATGATTACGGTTGAGCATCTGACCAAGCGCTACGGCTCGACGCTGGCGGTTGATGACCTGAATTTCACTGTGGAAAAGGGGGAGATTTTGGGATTTCTGGGGCCGAATGGGGCGGGAAAAACTACCACCATGCGGATGCTCACCGGCTACATGCCCCCGAGCAGCGGTACGGCGAAAATTGCCGGTTACGACGTGTTGGACGATTCGCTAGAGGTGCGCCGGCGGATTGGTTACTTGCCAGAAACACCCCCCCTGTACCGGGAAATGACGGTGGAGGGATTTTTGCACTTTGTGGCTCGTATCAAAGGGGTCAGCGCCGGCGACCGGGCCAAGCGGGTGGACTGGGCTATCCAGCGCTGCGGGTTAACCGAACGGCGACACCAGTTGATCCGCAAATTATCTAAGGGGTTTCGGCAACGGGTCGGCATCGCACAAGCCATTGTCCACGACCCGCCTGTGATCATCCTGGACGAGCCAACGGTGGGACTTGACCCCAAGCAAATTATTGAGGTGCGGCATTTGATCAAAAGCCTGGCGGGCGACCATACGATTATTCTGTCAACCCACATCCTGCCAGAAGTCAGCATGACCTGCAACCGGGTGGTAATCATCCACAAGGGGCGAGTGGTGGCGACCGATACCATTGACCAACTGGTGAACCGTTCGGATAACCGTACCCAGTATGAGTTAAAGGTGGCGGGAGAGGTGCAACCCTTGCTGGCGGCCTTATCCCAGTGGACGGGGGTCAAGGGCGTGCAAACCCAAAGCCAGGGCGATAGCCATGTGGTGACGGTCAGCACTGAAGGCAACACCGATATTGGGCCGGAGTTAACCGCGCTGGTGGTGCAATCGGGGTTGCGACTCTACGAAATGAACCGGCGGCGGGCCACCTTGGAGGACGTGTTTTTGCAACTGACAACGGTTGAAGAAACGGTAGATGCAGACACGGATGAATAGGAAATTCCCTGACCTGTGGTAGGATAGACGCCGGAGTTGCGGGGATGAACGTGCGCACGATTTGGGCCAATTTCGTCGCGATTTACCGCAAGGAATTACAGGGGTATTTTGCTACGTCCCTGAACTACGTCATTGCCGGGGTGTACTGGTTTGTCGCCGGGGTGTTTTACATCATCTTGTTCAATGCCGTGCAGGCCAATGTCGCCGCTCAGGATTTGCAAGGTCAAGCGGGATTGGGTGCGCCGCCGGTGGATGTCCCAGCCGTGATTCTGGAGAATTATCTGGGAGTATTGGGGTCGCTATCGCTGTTTGTGTTGCCCCTGCTTTCTATGAATTTATTTGCCCAGGAACGCCAGCAGGGGACGTTGGAATTGTTGGCCACATCCCCCATTACTACCACTATGGTGGCGATTGGCAAACTGGCGGGGGTTTTGACGTTTTTTATTACATTGCTGCTGCCCATTTTGTTCTATGAAAGTTTGACGTTACTCCAGTCGGAACCGCCCTTTTCTTTTGGGTTGATTCTGTTAGGGCATGGGGCACTGGTGCTACTGGCGGCGGCGATTTTGTCCTTGGGGTTGTTTATTTCCGCCACCACCGAGAGCACGCTATTGGCAGCAGTGGGTACGTTTGGGTTGATTCTGTTGCTGTGGATTTTGCAAGCGATTGCCGACCGCACGGGGGGTTGGTTAGCCAACATCTTGCGCCACTTTTCCCTGTTGCAAAACTACACCAGCTTGATCCAGGGGTCGGTCAGCAGCACCAGCATCGTCGTGTTTTTGAGTTACGTAGTGCTGGGGTTGTTTTTGACGGTGCAGTGGGTGGATGGCTTGCGGTTCCAGAGGGCGTAGGCGATGCAGGGCGTGACCAAGTTTGTCCGTAACTATTGGCCGACGTGGTTGGGCGTGGCCCTGGTGACAGCGGGCGTGGTGCTAGTCGTCGTGGGGCCGAAAAATCCCCCCTGGGGCGGCCTGGTGCTAGGAGCGGGAATTGCGCTGCTAGGCTATGCTCTGTTCCGGTTGCCCCTGTGGGACCGGCGGGCATTGGAGGTGGGGGGCAATGTCCTGTTGCGTACCCTGGCGGTGCTGGTGATTTTGGGGCTGGTGAATTTCTTGGCCGCCCAGTACCCCGCCAAGGTGGATGTGAGTGCGAACCAGCGGTTTACGTTGGCCCCGGAATCCGAACGCCTGATGCAGAACCTGAAAGCGCCGGTGCGGGTGATTATTTTTGACCAGCAGATTAACCAGGCGGCGCGCCAGTTGCTGGAGAACTACCGGCGGGCATCCCAGGGCCAGTTGACCTATGAAGTGATTGACCCCCGCCGCAATCCGGTGCTAGCCCAGCAGTTTGGGGTGCAGGGGTTTGGCGAGGTGTACCTAGAGAGCGGGCAACGCCGCGAGCGCCTGCGAGAGCAACTGAATGAGTCGAACTTGAGCAATGCCATCTTCCGGTTGACCCAACCCAACCAGGGCAAGGTGGTGTTTATCCAGGGGCATGGGGAACGGTCGCTGGAGCCAGTGCAGCCAGGGCAACGGGCAGGTTTTTCCCAGGCAAAACAAGTCTTGCAGGCGCGCAATTTTGAGGTGCAGCCGCTGAACCTGACGGAAACGCCGCAAATTCCCCAAGGCACCAAGGTGGTCGTCGTCGCCGGGCCGCAGCAGCCGTTTTTGGAGCCGGAAGTCAAGGCTTTGCAAACTTTCGTGCAGCAAGGGGGTGGGTTATTGCTCCTGCTCGACCCCCTAGAGCCGGAACGCAATGACCGGGGCCTGGGACCGTTGTTGCAACAGGTTGGGGTGAAATTAGACGGGCGGATCATTGTCTCCCAAACCGAAATCATCCAGGGGGCCGGACGCGGTGTGGCGGTGACCACCCGTTATGCAGACCATCCGATTACTCGGGATTTTGGCCAGAGTTTGGCGCTGTTTCCCATTGCCCAGCCGGTGGATTTGGTGGGGGAAGGGGAGAAAAATGGTGTGCCCTTGTTCTTGACGGGTCGGGGCATTTGGGCTGAACGCAATACCCGAGAAGAACCCTTTTTTGACCCGCAGCAGGACCGGGAAGGGCCGTTGCCAGTCGGTGTGGCGGTGACCAAGGGCAAGGGACGACTCGTCGTGATTGGCGACTCGGACTTTGCGGGTGATGGGTTGTTCAACTTGCAACGCAATGGGGATATTTTTCTCAACAGCGTCAGTTGGCTGGCCGGTCAAGACAATCAACCCCTGTCCATCCGTCCCAAGGACCCGACCAACCGCCGGTTGAACATTTCGAGGCCACTGGCGACATCGGTGAGTTTGCTGGCGCTGGTGGGGTTGCCTGGAGGCGCGCTGGTGACGGCTGCGGTGGTGTGGTGGCGACGGCGGTAAAGAGTGCTTATCCCTACCTACACCAATGCCAATCGTGATGGGGGGGACGGTTGTTGGGCTTTACCGCTAGAGTAGGATTAGCATCCTTACCCCTGCCTATGACGGTTACCCCAGCCACGACCACGACGACCCAACTCCATCTGGCGACGCTCGCCCCGTCCCATCCTTACGAGGGGATGGCTTTGGGGTTGGTTTCGGCCCAGAGTTTTCCGGCGGTGGTGGGGATTGCCGACATGATGCTCAAATCCGCCGGTGTGCATCTGGTGGGCTATGAAAAAACGGGGAGTGGTTATTGCACAGCGGTGGTGCGGGGGGACATTGCGTCGGTGCGCTTGGCCGTGCAAGCGGGGATAGAAGCCGCGGAAACCTTTGGTCAGCACGTTTCCAGTTTGGTTTTGCCCCGCCCGTCTGCCGACTTGGAACGGGTCTTGCCCATCAGTCCCACCATGGCGGTGCTGGCGCGGTTGGGTACCCCCGATCCCGAAAACGGCCAAGCCGTGGGATTACTGGAAACACGGGGCTTTCCGGCGCTGGTAGGGGCCGCCGATGCCATGCTCAAGGCCGCCGATGTGCATCTGGTAGGTTATGACCAAACGGGTGGGGGATTGTGTACGGTCATCATCCGGGGCCGGGTTGCCGATGTCACGATCGCCATTGATGCTGGCATGGAAGCCGCCAATCGTATCGGCGAATTGCACGCGATTATGGTCATTCCCCGCCCGCTGGAGGATTTGGTGCATACGCTTCCCCAAAAATCTGACGCTTTGCAGGAATCGCCGCCGCTGCGCTTGCCCTTGGTGATGCCCCAACGGGAAGCCGCTTGGGTGGATGTGGTAGCCCAAGAGGGTTGAGAAAACCGTTAAACCGTGTAGAATGGGGGCATACAACTGGGGCCAGGGAGAGGCAATGGCAACCGTAATGGTCGTCGAGGATCAAAAAACCCAGCGCGAGATGATTGTGGCGTTGCTCCAGCGCGAGGGTCTGCAGGTGATTGAAGCTGCTGATGGGTATGAGGCTTTTGAGATGGTCAAAGGGGGGCAGATTCCCGATCTGGTGGTGATGGATGTGGTCATGCCCCGCATGAACGGCTATCAACTGGTGCGGCAACTGCGCAGCTATCCCCAGACCAGCAAAATTCCGGTGCTGATGTGTTCATCGAAAGGGGAAACCTTTGACAAGCACTGGGGCCTCAAGCAGGGAGCCGATGCCTATATCGTTAAACCTTTTGAACCCCAGGACTTGATTGGGACGGTGCGGCATTTGTTGCGAACGGCGCGGGAGTCGGCCCATGGTTGAAGCAACCAGTGGTTTTGGGGAAATAGAAAAAAGCATCGGGGTACAGGGCGAGCTTTATTTGCGCTTTGTTCTAACGTCGGGAGAAGAATTTGCCTTGCCAGCGATGGGTGTCCAAGAGGTGGCGGGGATTAGTCCTGACCGGATTAGCCCTGTCCCGAACGTGCCGCCAGTGGTTTTGGGAGTGTACAACTGGCGAGGTCAAGTGATCTGGGTCGGTGATTTGAGCCAGTTTTTGGGACTGTCGCCAGTGAACACCAATCGCCCAGAATTATCAGTTATTGTCGTGGCTGATGGCGGCGTGACTTGTGGTTTGGCGGTGGAACGTGTCATTGGTGCGGAATTTTTGGACATTCAGCAATTGCGACCACCCTTGAGTTTGGATGGGCCGCTGAAAACGCTTGTACAAGGGGAATGGGTTGTGGGCGAGGCGGAATCGGTTGTGCGTTTGCTCAAACCAAAAATGCTTGTAGATTCCCGTTTGTGGTTAGCAGCAGCCTAGAGACTAGGCAAGATGATTGAGCAAAAAGCGTTGAGCAGGGTATAAATTAAGTATGCCGTTTACTCTTACCCCCACCCTTGCCTAAAATGAACCCCGCTAGAAGGAGACTGGGTCATGGCAACTAGTAATTATCTCAGCGATTACGAGCGGGCCACTGGCGCTTACATCAGTGGTGATTACGCGGAAGCCGCCCGCATTGCTGATGCGCTGCTGCAAGAACATGACGATGTACCCAATCTTCACCTGTTGCGGGGGCACATTTACCTGTGTACGCAAAACTACGCGCAAGCCAGGCAACACTACCAGCGGGTATTAACGTTGACCGATGACCCGGAGTTAGTGCAATACGCTCGCAATGGTATCAATGATGTGGAGCAGTTCTTGGGTCAGCAGGACACAGTCATGACGGAGGGGGGAGCGGCAGATGCGGAGCCGTCAGACAGCGAGGCGATGACGAATCCTTTCCTGGTGAGTGACCTGGAAGCCGAAACTGGAACTGTGCCCGATGTATCTGATGACGCAACCTGGGTTTTTGAGCAGCCAATGGCCGATCCCCTCGCTGATGTGGAAGAAGCAGTCGAAAATCCCTTTGCGGTCGCTGAGGAATTCCCTAGCGATACAGCAGATACTGGTCATGCGGATAACGTGGATAATGCCGATGATGACCCGGACAGTTCTACCAGTCGTGACCGCACGCTGATTTTCTCGCGAACCACCCCCCCCTTCGCCAGACCAGAAACGGAAGAAATTAGCGCCCTCCCAGAAATGAGCGATGAGGAGATGGGGGTTGCCGATACTGCTGATACAGTGCTGATGGACGGAGGTCAGCGTAGCCAATCTAACCCTGCCGATGAATTGGGGTTGTTTAGTTTTCAAGAGGCGACCTTGACCGCGGAGGAACCTCTTACGGGACCGTTGGGGAATACCGACGTCCTAACGCCTCCGTCTGAGCCAGCGGTAACCCGTCCAGGACTCAAACAGTCGGCAACTTCCGCAACTGCTCCAGTCAGCTCTGCGCCTTTGCCCATTAGTTCCACATACAAGTCTGGTCGGGGAATTCCCCAGTCCTGGGTAACTGGCGCAGTCGTAGCTGCGCTGGCAGGTGGCGTGGCATTCCTGTCGCCCAATAAAACGGCAGGTGCAGTGTTAGCGGCGTTAGTAGGCGGCGGGGCGGCTGTGGCGTTAAGTGGTGGGAGCGGCAGCGTAAAAACCCAGCGGGTGCGGCAATTTTGTGAAGAACTGCGCTTGAGTTGTGAGGCGCTGGGGCGGGGCGAGTTTCAGTCGGCTTTGAGCGTGGTGGGTCAGGACGAATTCACCGAAGCAGCGGTGGTGTTTAACCAGATGTTGGCCCAGATTCGGGAGCGGTTCCAGCAATTGCAGGCAACAGCGGAAGAGGTCGAACGCTCGCGGGAAGATTTACAGCGGCAGGTGATCCGGTTGCTGGATGACGTGGAGGGGGCAGCGCGGGGCGACCTGACAGTGCAAGCTGAAGTATCGGCAGATATTCTGGGAGCCGTGGCGGATTCGTTTAACCTCATCATCCAGAACATTCGCCAGATTGTGCAACAGGTGAAAACCTCAGCCTTGCAGGTAGGGCGGGGAGCGATGGACAGTGAATATTTTGCACGGGAGTTATCCTCCAATGCCTTGCGTCAGGCGCAGGAACTGGCAAGCACGCTCAATTCGGTGCAGATGATGACCGACTCGATTCAGCGGGTGGCTGAGAGTGCCCGGGAAGCAGCAGAGGTCGCCCGCAAGGCCTCCGCAGCCGCCATCCGCGGTGGTGAAGCAGTGGACCAAACTGTGGCCGGGATTCAGAGCATTCGCGAGTCGGTTGCCGAAACTACCCGCAAGGTCAAGCGCCTCGCCGAGTCGTCCCAGGAAATTAACAAGATTGTCAACTCGATTGGTCAGATTGCCCAACGGACCAACCTATTAGCGCTGAACGCCAGTATCGAGGCGGCTAAAGCCGGAGAAGCGGGCCGGGGGTTTGCGATTGTGGCGGACGAAGTACGGCAGTTGGCCGACCGGACCAGCCGCGCCTCCAAGGAAATCGAACAAATTGTGTTGCAAATCCAGAGTGAAACTGGCCTGGTGATGACAGCGATGGAGGAAGGAACGCAGGCGGTGATCCGGGGGACGCGAGTGGCAGAACAGGCCAAGCGGGCGCTGGAGGAAATCATCCAGGTATCGAAACAAATTGATGACCTGGTGCAATCCATCACGGCTGATACGGTGCGCCAGACGGAGGTGTCCCGGAATGTGACCCAGGTGATGCAGTCGGTGGAACTCACCGCCCAGGAAACGTCCCAAGAGGCCCAGCGGGTGTCCGTGTCGCTGCAAAATCTCGTGGAAGTCTCGCGGGGCTTACAAGCGTCGGTCGAACGGTTCCGCTTAGGCACGACTGAACCCCTCTAGTGCGATAGGAGCTAAGCCATGGATGCCGAACAATACCAACGGATTCTCGGCTACTTCCTCCAGGAGGCCCAAGAGCATTTGGCAACGCTGCGGCAGGCGATAGCCGTTTTGGAGCAACAACAGCCTTTCCAGGCGTGGGAGCAGGTAGCTGATTGGTTTCGCGCGGCCCATTCCATCAAAGGGGGAGCTGCCATGCTCGACCTCGAGGGGGTGCGGCAACTGGCCTTGCGTTTGGAAGACTGCTTCAAAATCCTGCGGGACTGTGAGCAGCAACGACCTGTGCAGTTGAGTTCGGAAGTTATTGATTTGTTCCGGCAGGGATTGGGGGCGCTGGAAACCTTAATTCAGCAGGTGGAACAAACGGGGGATTTGCCCTTTGAAATGGGCCAGCAGGTTGTCCTAGCGCATGAACCGGCTTTTATTCAACTGGAGGCCCTGTTACAAATTGCCGTCCATGGCGAGGCGGTCATGGCGACCTGGGAGAGTGCAGAAACGATGGCAGCTCCTTCTGAAGTCGCTCCTGAACCCACTGCGGCGGCGGAGGCGGCAGAACTGAATCTGGAAGAATTGTTTGCTGGTTTGGATGTTCCAGAAGAGGCAGCAGCCACAGCAGCCGACGCACCGGCCCAGACTCCTGAAGAGTTGGCTTCTCTCGCTGAGTTGTTTGCCCTGGAGCCAGGGGCGACTCCAGCCGCTCAACCCCTAGAAGCCACACCACCAGTAGAGGACGTGGGGGCTCTGGAGGAATTGGCAGAATTATTCACGCTGGCGGAAGCACAACCGGCGCCTGAGTCGGAAGACTGGTCATTGCGGATGGACACGGAAGCCGCGGCATTAGAAGCCCTGTCTCAGATGGAGCCGCTGGATGCAGAAGCAGCCCCAGACCAGCCCCCGGTAGAAGCCTCAGAGTTATTGGCAGAGGCAGACCTGGATGAAGTGAGTGAGCTAACCGACTGGCACGATTGGCAAGGGACTGATGCAGGGGAATTGCCGGTTGATTTAGGCGCTGAAGCAATGCTCACAACCGAGCTAGAAACAACCTTTGAGGAGCTGGATTTAGCCGCAGAAATGACAGCCACGTTTGCAGAGCTGGATTTGGGTGAAGCAGAGTTGGCAGACTTGGAAGATTTGGAGGAATTGGGCCAGTCCGGAGATAGGCCAGCGCCCCTGGGAGAAACGAATTTGGCGGCAGATACACCCTGGGAAGAGGACACGACGTCTGCAGGGGCAGCAGAATTAGATTGGACAGCAGAAGTTGAGATGGGTTTTGAAGAATTGCACGTGGAGTCCGGCCCAGATTTGGGTGAGATTGATGCACTCGCTGACTTGGAATCCCCTGACTTAAGCGCTTCTGGTCTGGTTGAGGAGGCGACGACTGTATCCACAGAGCTGACGGCGGATACGGCAGGATTACTGGGGGACATGACGGCAGAGCTAGAGGCAGCCTTAGGGACGTTCGCTCAGCCGGAGCAGTCAGACCAGGCGGATATGGCGGCCATACCAGCGGCGACTGAACTGACCGATTGGGATGTCGAGCAGGAATTAACCAACTTGGATGACCTGGCGGCAGCCACAACCACGGAATGGGCCGACGACTGGGATTTCGATTTGTCCGATGCGGAGACGCTGCTCGAGCGTGAATCTGAATCACCCTCGGCGACAGTAGCCACCTCTGCCGAAGACCTCAACGACCTGGAACAGTTGCTAGAGACAGTTGATGTGCCTGACGATGTACCAGATTTGGAGACGCTGGCTCAACAACTGGCGACCCCAGACCCCTCGCTCGGTTTGACGGCTGAACCGGCGCCGGTAACGGCAGAAGAACGCAGTAGCCCAGTGGCCTTGGGTGAGCAGACCATGCGTGTGCCGGTGCGACAACTGGATAACTTGAGCAACCTGATTGGGGAGCTGGTGGTTTCTCGGAATACCCTCAACGAAGACCAGAGCCGGTTGCGCCAGTTTTTGGAGAATTTGCTCCACCAGGCCCACCAGTTAAATGACCTGAGTCAACGGATGCAGGATTTGTATGAGCGGTCGTTGCTCGAAGGGGCCTTGAGCGCTACTCGCGGAGCCAGTTTCCCAGCCGCAGAGGCAGGGGGGCAACACAGCACGGGTGCCGAATTTGACGCGCTGGAGATGGACCGGTTTACAGGGTTCCATGTCTTGTCGCAGGAGATTGCGGAGCGGGTGCTGCGGGTGCGGGAAGCAGCAGCGGATATTGAGTTCATGGTGGAAGCTATTGATGAGGTTGCCCGCAGTTTCCAACGAATCACGACTGGTTTACAGGAGGGCATCAATAGCGCCCGGATGGAACCCTTCTCACGGGTGACCGACCGGTTGCCGCGGGCAGTACGCAATGTGGCCCTCAAGTGCGGCAAACAGGTGAAATTAGAGATTCAGGGCCGGGAAACGCTGATTGACAAGATGATCCTGGAAAAGCTGGTGGACCCGATGACCCATCTAGTGAACAACGCCATTGTGCATGGGATTGGGACACCTGCGCAGCGGACAGCCGCCGGACAATCGCCAACCGGTCGGATTGTAATCCGAGCTGGCTATCAGGGCAACCAGACGGTGATCACAGTCAGCGACGACGGGGTAGGGATCAACCCGGACCGGGTGAAGGCCAAGGCGATTGAACGGGGGTTGATCACAGCCGAACAGGCCCAGGCTATGAGCAAGCAGGATATTTATCAACTGCTGTTTATGCCGGGATTTAGCACCAAGGACCAGGCAGATGAGTTTGCTGGCCGGGGCGTGGGTCTGGATGTGGTGCGCAAGAACCTGGCAGAAATTCGCGGCACGGTGGTCGTGGATTCAGAAATCGGCAAGGGTACAACCTTCACGATTCGCCTGCCGTTGACGCTGAGTATTTCCAAGTCGTTGCCCTGCTTGGTCAGTCACGCGCGGGTGGCATTCCCGATGGATGGGGTGGCAGATGTGCCGGTTGAGGTCACGCCGGAGATGGTGAGCTTAGGGCCGGACGGCAAACCGCTGCTAGAGTGGGCCGGTCAACGCATCCCCTTGCGGCAGTTGAGCGAATTGTTGCACTACGGGCGGCTCCTAGGGCGGGGCAATATCTATGGCACGAGCACTCAAGAGGGCATGGCGGTGGTGGTCGTCCATAGCTTGGGGCGGTATGTGGCCTTCCAGGTGGACCAGGTGCTAAGCGAGCAGGAAGTGGTGATCAAACAACTGAGCGGCCCTGTGCCGAAACCGCTGGGGATTGCAGGGGCGACAATCCTAGGGGATGGCCGGATCATGATGATTGCTGATGTGCTGGAGTTGGTGGATTTGGCGCTGGGGCAATTACCGCCGCCCAGTATGCCGCTGTGGGGAGCGCCAACGGTGATTGAACCGGAAACCACTGATGAACCGACGGTGCTGATTGTGGACGATTCGATTACCGTGCGGGAGATGTTGTCCATGACCTTCAGCAACAAGGGCTACCGCGTCGAGCAAGCGCGGGATGGCCTGGAAGCCTGGGAAAAATTACAGGATGGGTTGCCCTGCGACCTGATCTTCTGTGATATCGAAATGCCGCGCATGGACGGGCTGGAATTACTTTCCAAGGTGCGTCGCGACCCGAAGTTGAAGGACTTGCCGATTGCCATGCTCACGTCGCGCGGGGCCGAGCGGCACCGGCAAATGGCAATCCAACTAGGGGCCAGCGCTTACTTTACCAAGCCCTACCTTGAGGAAACATTGCTGGAAGCGGCCCGGCGTCTATTGCAAGGGGAACGGCTAGTCGCGCCAACGAACTAGACCACATGTAACCTACAATCTATGGCTAAGCCGTCTGTTCGTGTCATGTCTTGGAGTCGCAGGGCGCAGCCCCGCCCTTGGTTTGTCTTTCATCTCTCTGACAAACTGAAGCGGCTTAGACATACAATACGGTGAGAATCATTATCATGGGTGATGGACGATGACCGAAGGAATGGATGTGGCCTTGCCGAAACGGGGGTTGCCGGTCACAATCATTACGGGGTTTTTGGGCAGCGGCAAAACGACCTTGCTCAACCATATTTTGCACAACCGGCAGGATTTGAAGGTGGCGGTGCTGGTGAATGAGTTTGGCGACATTAACATTGACAGCCAGTTGCTCGTCTCGGTGGACGAGGGAATGATTGAACTGAGCAATGGCTGCATCTGTTGCACCATCAATGACAGTTTAGTGGATGCGGTTTATCGGGTGTTGGAGCAGAGCGAACGGGTGGATTATCTGGTCGTGGAAACGACAGGGGTGGCCGATCCCTTGCCCATTGCTTTGACATTTTTGGGAACAGAATTGCGGGATTTAACTCGGCTCGATTCCATTTTGACGGTGGTGGATGCGTCGGCCTTTGCTCCGGATTTATTCAACAGTGAGGCGGCGTTGAGTCAACTGACCTATGGGGACATTATCTTGATAAACAAAGTGGATTTGGTGACGCCGGAGCGGGTGCAGGAGTTGAGCCAACGTATTCGCGAGATGAAAGCCGGCGCCCGAATTTTGACGATGACCTACGGAAAGGTGCCATTGCCCCTGATTTTGGGTGTGGAATCGCCCCATGACCGGTTGTTGGCCACACCGCACCACCACCACGACCATGATGACCACGACCATCATCACCACCATTCCCATCACCTGGAGAATGATGGTTTTGTGGCCGTATCGTTTACCAGTGATCGCCCCTTTAATCTGGAGAAATTTCAGTTTTTCCTGACGGACCAACTGCCAACGAATGTGTTTCGCGCCAAGGGGATTTTATGGTTTGACCGGAGTACGCTGCGCTATGTGTTTCAACTGAGCGGGAAGCGTTACAGTTTAGACGTGGATGACCGGCCCATTCCCCCCCAAAATCAGTTGGTGTTTATTGGGCAAAACCTGGATCGGGATTCCCTGTTGCGGGATGTGCATGCCTGTTTGGTTTAGGGGGGCAATTCCAGGGCAATTTGGCCGAGGACGCCGTGGCGAAAGTCCTGCAAGACCATCTGGGCGCTGCGGTGCAGGTCACCCCGGCATTTTTGTTCGGCAAGGGCGGCCAGGTAACTTGCGGGCGTGTGGGCTTGGGGGTCGAGGTGGTAGCGTTGTTGGAGACTGTCGGGGGGAGTGCGAGCCGAGGGAGGTAGCTGCCAGAGGCGTTCTAGGAGCGCTAGGGCAATCAGATAGGGGTCGTACACGGCTTCGCTGATGTCATCGCAAATGGCTAGATGGACGGCGGCCTGCTGGTCGTCTAACCGCGGGGGCAGGATGCCAGGAGTATCCAGTAATTCCAAATCGCTGCCAATGCGCACCCACTGACATTGTCGTGTGACCCCGGCTTTGGCGGCGCTAGGGGTGACTCGGCGTCCGAGCAGGCGATTAATTAAAGCTGACTTGCCGACATTGGGACAACCCACCACTGCTACTCGTACAGCTCGTGGGAGCATCCCCCGCCGTTGTCGTCGTTGATTGACTTGCTCGCCAACCTGCGCTAAAGCGCGCCGGAGTTGCCCGAGTCCCTGGCCGCAGCGAGCGTCAGTGAGAATGGCGGGTCGTTCGGGGGTACTCAGCACCTGTAGCCACTGCTTCCCAATCAGGGCGGGAATTTGGTCGCGCCGGTTCAACACCACTAGGCCATTGGCAGCCAATTGCTGCAATAGGGGATGGGTGCTGCTGGCGGGAATGCGGGCGTCCCGGACTTCGATGACCACATCCACCCGTTGCAGGTGCTCGTTCAGGGCTTTGACTGCCCGCGCCATGTGACCGGGATACCACTGCAAGGGGGGCAACTGCATGACCAGGATTTACAATAGACAAAAGCCTGATTCTGTGCTGATCTATTATTTTGCTTTGTTGGGGCATGAGTAACGACCGTATCCGCATCTACGACCTCTCGCGCGAGCTGAATTTGGATAACAAATCGGTGTTGGAACTGTGTGACCGTTTGCAGGTGCCTTACAAGACCTGTAGCAGCACGATTAGTGAGCAAGATGCGGAACGGATTCGGCAAGCCGCCCAGCAGCATCGCCCTGGCACACCGCGTCCTTTACCTCGTCAGGCGGCGGCCAAACCCCCAGAACCAACGCCACCGAAAAGTAAGGAATTGCAAATCCGGAGTTACAGCTACCGGCAGAAAACTGAAACGCCAGTGGCACCCACGCCAACACCCAGTAAACCAGAAGCGCCGCCGCGCCGGGAAACGCCTCGCCCCACCCCGCCCCAGCGTCCGGTTCTAAAGACCACGGAACCGCCTCGTAAACCAGAAGCTCCCGTGCGCCGGGAACCGCCACCACCGCCTGTCCGCCCAGAACCGGAACCCAGTACGGTGGAAGTGGTGTTGTTTCCGCCCAAGGCCAAAACGGAGAGCAAAGCGCCCCCGAAACGCAAGAGCCGTGAGCAGGAACTAGCTGATGAAGAACGCATCAAACCCAGCGCTGGCCTCAAGAACAAGCGGCGGCAGCGGGGACGGGATTTCGATGAAGACGATGACTTGGACCTGTTGGAACTGGAAACCAGCACCAGCAGCAGTCCCGACCCTGCCCACAGCACGGCCAGTATTTATCTCATGCGCCCGCCCAAACCCAAACCGGCTAGTCCCGTCACAGTCAAACCGCAGCAACGCAACCAGCGGCCCCGGCGTCCAGAACCTGTGACCCCCCGTGTTGCGGAACCTCCGCCACCAGAACCCACCAAGCCAGAATTTCTGGAAGTCACTGGCAGCTTAACTGTTCAACAACTGGCCGAACAATTGGCTGTGCCCGCTACGGAAGTGATTAAAATCCTGTTTCTCAAGGGCAAGATGGTCACGGTCACCCAAACCCTCGACTTACCCACCATTGAACTGGTTTGTCGAGAGTTAGGGGTGGAGGTGATCACGTCGGAAACGGATACTAGCACCGCTGCCCGCAAGGAAACCGAAATGCTAGAAGCGGCAGATTTGGAGAACCTGCAGCGGCGCCCGCCGGTGGTAACGGTGATGGGGCACGTGGACCACGGTAAAACCACGCTACTGGATGCGATTCGGAAGACGCGGGTGGCAGCAGGCGAAGCCGGAGGGATTACCCAGCATATTGGGGCGTATCACGTGGATGTTCCCCACGAAGGCACCACCAAACGCATTGTTTTCCTAGATACGCCGGGTCACGAAGCCTTCACTGCCATGCGGGCGCGAGGGGCCAAAGTGACCGATATTGCCATTCTGGTCGTAGCGGCAGACGACGGTGTGCGACCCCAGACCATTGAAGCCATTCGCCACGCCCAAGCCGCTAAAGTGCCCATCATTGTTGCCATCAACAAGATAGACAAGGAAGGGGCGCAGCCAGAGCGGGTGAAAACCGAGTTGATGAACCACGGCCTCGTGGCGGAAGAATACGGCGGCGACACAATCATGGTGCCGGTCAGCGCCCTCAAGGGGCAAAACCTGGACACCCTACTGGAGATGATCCTACTGGTGGCCGAGGTGTCTGACCTGTATGCCAACCCCGACCGCCCCGCCAAGGGCACTGTCATCGAAGCGCACCTGGACCGTTCACGGGGGCCAGTGGCAACCTTGCTGGTCCAGAACGGTACATTGCGGGTAGGGGATGCGTTGGTCGCCGGTGCGGTGTTTGGCAAGGTACGGGCCATGGTGGATGACCGGGGGCAACGGCTGGACGTCGCACCTCCCTCTTCCGCGGTCGAGGTGTGGGGACTTACCGAGGTGCCGGTAGCAGGGGATGAATTTGAAGTCTATGCCGACGAAAAACAGGCCCGGGCCATCGCCGCCGAACGCGCCCAGCAGGAACGCAACCGGCAGTTAGCGCAGCGGCAAATTACCTTGGGAACCCTCTCGCAACAGGCTCACGAAGGTCAACTCAAGGAACTGAACCTGATTATCAAGGCCGATGTGCAAGGGTCAGTCGAGGCCATTGTCAACGCTCTGAAGCAACTGCCACAGCAGGAGGTGCAACTGGGAATTCTGTTGGCGGCGCCGGGAGAAATCACCGAAACCGACGTGGACCTGGCCGCAGCCAGCAAAGCCGTCATTGTAGGCTTCAATACCACTTTGGCGCCGGGCGCTCGTAAAGCCGCCGATGCGGCTGGCGTCGATATTCGCGAGTACAACATCATCTACAACCTCCTGGAGGACATCCAGGCGGCTATGGAGGGGTTGCTAGAGCCGGAATTGGTGGAAGAACCCCTGGGGCAGGCGGAAGTACGTGCGGTATTCCGGTTAGCCAAGGGCGTGGTGGCCGGGTGTTATGTGCTGTCAGGGAAATTGCAGCGCCACTGTCTGATGCGGGTGCGGCGCCATGGGCAGGTGATTTGGCAAGGCACGCTGGATTCGTTGCGCCGGCTCAAGGACGATGTGCGGGAGGTGGCCGCTGGGTTTGAGTGTGGCGTCGGTTGCCAAGATTTCCAGGACTGGCAAGAGAAAGACATCATTGAAGCCTACGTGCGGGTCACGCAACGACGCAAACTGACTGGTGCCACGACTTGACGCCATGCGCCTTCCTTCCCCTGCTGCCTCCCAGTCATCTCGTCACCCCCAGCATCTGGCGGAGGTCATTGCCACGAGCACCACGGAATTTTGCGCCCAGTGCCTGGAACCGCCGGTATTGGATTTTCCGGCCATGCCGCCGTTTGGGTGCTGGGTGCGCGCCGAAGACAACGAGACCCACAACCAGATTTACGCCGTGGTCTATCACGTCAGCGCCAGTCCCATTGACCAAGTCCATCGCACGCGCGCCCTGGGGTTGTCCCTGGACGAACTGCGGGAACAACAGCCCCAGATTTTTGCCATGTTGAAAACCGAATTTCGAGCCGCCATTGTCGGGTTTCAGCCGCCCAATAGCCGCGTTTGTTACCAGTACTTGCCCCCCCGGCCACCCCAGATTCACCAAGCCGTCTATCAGTGCAGCCCCGCGGAAGTGATTGCCTTTAGCGAGCAGTTGGAATTTCTCCGGACGCTCTTGCAACTGGCGGGTGCGCCGGTGGACAATCTGGTGGGCGCTGTCTTGCGTTACATCTACCAGATTCGGGGAGCGGATAGCCAGTGGTTGGTCCAGGCAGGTCGTAAACTCAGCCTTCTGCTCAAGGACGACTACGACCGGTTGCGGGCTATCCTTGACCAGTGCGCCTACCAAGAACACTGGGCTTAATGCCCCATTCCCAAACGTTATCCTAGTTACAAGGGGCATGAGGCCAGGCGATGCGGTTGTTATTGATGACCGGCAAAGGCGGTGTAGGCAAAACGTCGGTAGCGGCGGCGACTGGGTTGCGTTGCGCGGAGCTAGGCTACCGCACCTTGGTGTTGAGCACTGACCCAGCCCACTCCCTGGCGGACAGTTTTGACCAACCGCTGGACCACGACCCCCGCCAGATTTCCCCAAATTTGTGGGGTGCAGAGTTAGATGCGCTGCGGGAATTAGAACTTAACTGGGGCGCTGTCAAGCGGTATGTGACCGAAGTATTGCAGGCGCGGGGCCTCGATGGCGTGCAGGCGGAAGAACTGGCGGTCTTGCCGGGGATGGATGAAATTTTTGCCCTGGTGCGGGTCAAACGCCACTATGACGAAGGACTGTACGACGTATTGATTATTGATTCGGCTCCCACGGGCACGGCGCTGCGACTACTAAGCATTCCCGAAGTGGCAGGATGGTACATGCGCCGCTTCTACAAGCCTCTCCAGGGAATGGCCAAGGTGCTGACGCCAGTGTTTGAACCCCTATTCAAGCGGGTGATGGGGTTTTCCCTGCCAGATCAAGAAGTAATGGATGCCCCCTACGAGTTTTACGAGCAAATTGAACAATTGGAACGGGTATTAACCGATAACACTGTGACCTCAGTACGGCTGGTCACCAACCCTGAAAAGATGGTGATCAAAGAATCGCTGCGGGCGCACGCCTATCTAAGTCTCTATAACGTGGCGACGGATTTGGTCATTATTAACCGCGTTTTACCGCCGACTATTCAAGACCCCTTTTTCCACCAATGGCTGGTTAGCCAAAACCGTTACCGGCAAGAAATTCACGACAGTTTTCATCCGTTACCAGTCAAGGAAGTGCCGCTCTATCCCGAAGAATTGTGCGGCTTAGCAGCTTTGGAACGCCTGAAACAGACCCTCTATCCCGACGAAGACCCCACCCAAATCTACTACCAAGAACAGACTGTCAAGGTGAGTGAAACCGCCCACGGATATTGCTTAGAACTGTATTTACCAGGTGTGCCCAAAGAACACATTCAACTGACGAAAACTGGGGATGAACTCAACATTCGCATTGGTAATCACCGGCGCAACCTAGTCTTACCCCAGGCGCTAGCTGGCCTGCAACCCCGCAAGGCGAGTATGGACAACGATTATCTACGCATTGAATTCCCCTGGGCGGAGGTGGTCACCGCTTGAACATTCCCCACGTTCCCCTTGGCAAAAGTGAGGTGCAAGTGACGCCCTTAATCATCGGCACGTGGCAGGCCGGGAAACGGGGTTGGGTTGGCATTGACGACCAGGAAATCATTGCCGCCATCCAAACCGCTTTGGACCGGGGCATTACCACCATTGACACAGCAGAAATTTATGGGGATGGTTACAGCGAAGAACTGGTGGGGCAAGCGATTAAGAATTACCGGCACCAGGTAGTGATTGCCACCAAAGTATTTGCCAACCATTTGGCCTATGACCAGGTGATACAGGCCTGTGAAAATTCCCTCAAGCGCTTGCAGGTGGATGTGATTGACCTGTATCAAATTCACTGGCCGAGTGGTTCTTGGAAAAGCCCGGTCGTGCCGATTGCCGAAACCATGCGGGCCTTGGTGAAGCTGAAAGAAGCAGGAAAAATCCGCGCGATTGGCGTGTCGAATTTTTCCCTGGCGCAACTGCAAGAAGCCCAACAGTACGGCCCGATTGACAGTGTACAGCCCCCCTATTCCCTGTTTTGGCGGGTGGTGGAAAGGGATTTGTTACCCTACTGCGTGGAACAGGGCATTTCTGTGCTGGCCTATTCACCTCTAGCGCAGGGGTTACTGACGGGTAAATTCACCCTCAATCACCAATTTCCCCCCGATGATGTGCGCGCCAAAAATATTTTGTTTCAAGGGGAGCTTTACCAACGGGCACAAGCAGCGCTGGCGCACATGCGACCCATTGCGGAGGCGTATCACATTTCCCTGGCGAATCTGGCCTTGGCTTGGCTATTGCATCAACCCCAAACCTGCGCCATTGTGGGGGTGCGCAACCGGGAACAAGTGCTGGGAAATTTGCCGGCTTTGCACGTGCGCCTGCGACCGGAAACCCTGGCGGAGTTGGATGAAATTAGTCGCCCGGTCAACGAGTTGATCCCGCCGGGAGCCATTATGTGGAATTTCTAGCGAGTGGTGATGGTGCTAGTAGGGTCACAACGACAACAACAATTGCACAAACTGCTGCAACGGCTCGGCGTGGACCCGCAAGGGGTGGATTGGGTGTTGCTGGACCAGGCCCTCACCCACCCCAGTTTTGACCCCCAGCGCCATTACGAAGCCCTCGAGTTTGTGGGGGATGGGGTGCTGCGGCTGCTGGCAGCGGATTTCCTGTGGCAGCATTATCCTGGTCAATCGGTGGGAGAATACACAGCTTTGCGGTCGGTGCTGGTCAGTAACCGGCTGTTACGGCACATTGCCCAGGGTTATGGTCTGGCGGAGCTAGTGCTGGTAGGACAACGGCTGGGAACGCCAGGGCTGTGGTTAGCTGATGTGCTAGAAGCGGTCACTGGCGCGATTTACCTCAGCAAACGGGAATTAACAGCGCTGCAACCTGGCTTTTACCCCTACTGGCGCCAGGAAGCTGAGCGTGTCCGCCGAGACCCCGCCCGTTTGAATTACAAAAATGCGTTGCAGGAGTGGACCCAGGCCCATTACCGCAGCCTGCCCATTTATCAAACCGAAGCCCTAGTGGGGACGCCGGAACGATTCATGGCGCGGGTGTACGTCCAAGACCAACTGGTGGGGGTTGGTCAGGGAGAATCAGTTAAAGCAGCTCAACAGGCAGCAGCGCGGGAGGCATGGGGGGCATTGACCGGTCAAGCGGCAGGGACCTTATTCACAGATTGACAGGGCCGGTGTCCTGCCCATTTGCGGCCCCATAGACCGGCATGCTACGTTAAAGTCAAGGTGGCAAGCTCCCACAGCGTTCATGCGTCTTGCGGGCCGCGGCAGGCAGGTCAGTTACCAGAAATCGGTACTGAAGTTGGTCAAAAATATGCACGCCATGAACGATAGCGATATAGTATTTCTCATCTCGGCAATTTAGGAACAGATGTTTGCTTCATCCCCCCAGGCGATTTCACCGGAGCAATTATCCCAGGAATGGTTGGTGACCGTGCTCAATAGCATTGCCGATGGGGTGATTGTGACGGATGGGGAAGGGCGGGTGACGGCCATTAACCGGGCGGCGTTACAACTGACGGGATTGACTACTGAACAGGCGGTGGGGCGACCCCTGCCGGAGGTGTTGCGCCTGTCTCATCCCCAGCAGGAACAGGTGCTAGCCGATTTGATGCAGCAGGTGTTGCAACAGGCAGTGACAACGGGGTTGCCCCGCGATACCCGCTTGGTGCGCCCAGACGGGTTGGATTACTTGTCGGCTACCCTCACGCCCCTGGCGGCGCCGGGACAGGGAATGGTGGTGACTTTTCGGGAAATCAACCGGCACCGGCAACTGGAGGACTCGCTGCGGGAACAGGTCAAACGCGAGCATTTACTAGGCGAGGTCGCCAGTCGCATTCACCGGTCGCTGGAACTGGGAACGATTCTGCAAACAGCGGTGACCGAAATTCGCTTGTGCTTGCAGGTGGAGCGGGTGTGGGTCTGCCGGCTGGGACTCGAGGGATGGGCCGAGGTGGTGCATGAAGCAACGGCCTTGACCGGTCGTTCCCTGTTGGGCCAGCGGTGGCAGTTGACCCAGGGAGAACTCGTTGCGCGCTTGTATCGAGGTGAATCTGTGACTATCACTGATATAGAAGCCAGCGCCAGTCATACGCCCTGGTGGGAACAGTGGCGGGCTATTGGGGTCAGGTCGGTGCTCCTAACGCCAATTCGCCAGGGAGAACGGTTGTGGGGCATTTTGGTGGCGGCAGACGGCTTGCGGGGGCGGGCTTGGACGACCTCAGAGCGACAATTCGTGGAGCGGCTGGCGGTGCAGTTGGGGATTGGCATCGAGCAAGCCCAGCTAGTGCAACAACTGCGCACCCTCAATAGCACCCTGGAAATGCAAGTGGCGGAACGTACTCAGGAGTTGCGACAGGCGTTGGATGCGGCTCAGGTGCTGTACACGGTCACGGAACAGGTGCGCCGGAGCTTGGATGAGGGACAGATTTTCCGCACGGCTTTGGATTGTCTAGGGCAAACCTTGAAAGCCGATTATTGCTGGGCCGCCCTGTACGACGAAGCGCAAATGCAGGCGGTGATTGCCTACGAGTACCTGGCCCAGAGCGATATTCCTTCAACGGTCGGCACGCAAATTCAATTACGGCAATATCGGGAACTGTACGACCGGCTCTTGGACGGCCAGGTGTGGCGTCACCCACCGGTGGAAGTGTTGCCGCCGGTCTATGCCCAGTTTCGGGTCGCCGGAGGCCAGATGGTGATTGCGCCGATCATGGATGACCAGGGGGTGATTGGGGAATTAGGCGTGGCTCTGACCCGACCCCAAATCGGTGTATCCGTGGAGTTAGTCCCCCATGTAGCGAATCAATGTGCGATTGCCATCCGCCAGGCGCGGTTGTACCAGCAATCGCGGGCGCAGGTGTTGGAGTTGGAACGGTTGCACCGGCTCAAGGATGATTTTTTGAGCACTGTTTCTCACGAGTTACGCACCCCCTTGTCCAATATGAAACTGGCCCTGAAGATGCTGGGGTTGTCCTTGCGCAAGGGAGTCGGCACCACTGGGAAATCGGCGAAACTTTTGCAATATCTGGAGATTCTGGAGCGGGAGTACGAACGGGAGGCCCAACTGATTCAGGACTTATTGCACCTGCGACAATTAGACAGCACCCGGCCCAGCCTGCCGCGGGTGACTTTGGATTTACGCCAGTGGGTGCCGGTGATGGTGAGCCGGTTTCAACCCCAGGCCGAGCAGAAAAATGTGGGACTCACCTATACCCTCGACCCTGAATTGACCCAGATCAGTGTGCATGCATTTAGCTTGGAACGGGTAGTGGTGGAGTTGTTGACCAACGCGATCAAGTACACCCCTAGCGGTGGCGCGATTAATTTAAGTACCCGCAAATTGGGCGATTTCTGGCAGCTAGAGGTGACCAATACCGGCGTGGAGATTCCCCCCTCGGAGTTGGGGTTGATTTTTGAACGGTTTTACCGCGTGCCGCGCAGCGACCCTTGGCAACAGGGGGGCATGGGATTAGGATTGGCCCTGGTGCAACGGCTGGTGGCCCATCTGGGGGGAACGATTACCGCTGATAGCGGGCGGGGACAAACGCAATTTCGGGTGATTTTACCTCTCAATCCTGATGTCGCCCGCTGAAATGTTAAAATAGCCCACTAAGATTGAAATGATGAGCACCTTTGCTGACGTGGCAGCGAACGGTTATGTCCCAGCCGACCCAGCCTGATTCCCTAACCCCACTCCAGACCCATCAGCCACGGTTGGTGCATGTGCGGACAGGGACAGTCGTGCCGATACCTTTACACCGGAATGTTCTGTTAGTTGGCAAACCCAACGATCATTTGCCGCCGGACATTGATGTGGCTGGCTTTCCTGATTCCGATATTGTCTCGCGTATCCACGCCCGTCTCATCCTGCAAGACAATCAGGTGGCGATTGAAGACATGGGCAGCACCAACGGCACCTATGTTAACGGGCAGCGGTTACGGGTGGGGCAACGCTACCCACTGAAGGCGGGGGACTGGATTGCCCTGGGGAAGGAGGACAAGGTCACATTTTTGCTACAGCAGGATTGAGGTATGGAAACCGCCCCACCCATGTCGAATGATCTGCTAACCACGCAAGCGCCGCCCCGATTGGTGAATTTGGAGGTTGCGGGACTTACGGATGTCGGCTGTCAGCGGGAGTACAACCAGGATTATTTCTATGCCCATACGGTAATCCAGCGCCGGCTCAGTCCCCAAGGGGAAGTGGTGCAGGGCAAAGGGCTGTATATTCTTTGCGATGGCATGGGGGGTCATGCGGGCGGGGATGAGGCGAGCCAGTTAGCCACTCACAAGCTGGCCACGTACCTGCTAGAGCACTGGACAGAAGGCGAATTGCCAGGGCCGGATGTAATTCACGCGGGCGTTGGGGTCGCCAACCAAGCGATTTACCTGCGCAATGAGGAAGAGTACCGCCGGGGTAAGGGCCGGATGGGGACGACGCTGGTGGCAGTACTGGTACAGGATAACCAAGTGGCGGTGACCCATGTAGGGGACAGCCGGGCCTACCGAATTACCCAGTCGGAAGGCTTAAAGCAGCTTACCCTCGACCACGAGGTGGGGCAGTGGGAGATTCAACGGGGCACGGACCCGGCGATTGCCTATAGCCGTCCCGATGCCTACCAGTTGACCCAAGCGCTGGGTCCCCGTCATGAACAGACCCTCGAGGTGGACGTGGACTACTTCACCATTACCGAGGACACGGTGTTGCTGCTGTGTTCGGACGGGTTATCGGATAACGGGCTGGTGGAGAACCACTGGCAGCAGTATCTCAAGCCGCTGTTATTACCCCAGGCGGGATTGATTCACCTGCAGGCGGCCACGCGCCAATTGATCGACCTCGCCAACGAACTCAACGGCCACGACAACATCACTGTTGTTCTGGTTAAGATGCAAGTACAACCGCCGGCGTCAGCAGGGAAAGGATGACCACTACTTCCCCAGTTCTGGTGATCCACGTCAGTGAACTGGAGGTGCAAGGGATTCCCTATCATCAAGGCGTATATTTCACGTTTCAACATCACCGGTTGCGCAAGGGACAATCCTTTAGCGGTCATTTGCGGGATGAAGCGGTGGCCCTGGCAGAACAGTATCAGGCTGATGGGCGGTTTTGCATTTTGGTGGAGGAGGAGGGGATGTTGACCCTGTGTCGGGAAGACTCGCCAGCCGATGCCGATACCAGCGCTAAGCCCCTGTTGACGGTTCCCCCCTGCCCAGCGCCAGCGTTAACCCCACCTTACCAGCACTTATCGCTGCCCGACCGGACGTTGGCCGAGTTGTTGGCCCAAGTGCGGCAGAATTTTGCGCGTCGCACCGTGTCAGTTGCTGGCTTGACGTGGCGCTACTGGGTGGGAGGGGCAGGTGCTCAGGCCATCCTGTTTCTCCCTGGAACCGTGCATTGGGGTGAGATGTGGTTTGCCTATCTGCACGCCTGGCAAGGGGATTTTCGGGTTCTAGCGCCCACCTATCCAGCGGCGACGCGAGTGGAACAACTGGTGGAGGGACTGCGCCAGCTACTGAGACAGGAGCAACTCAGGCGGGTGCATCTGGTGGGGCATTCGCTGGGGGGCCTGATCGCGCTGGCGTTCCTGCAGCAATATCCAGTGCTGGTGGATAAGCTGGTGCTTTCCCATACGGGTGTAGGCGCGCCGGGACAGGAACGAGTGAAGCAAGCGCGGCAAGCGGAACGGCAACTACAAGGGATGTCAGCGGCTGAGATGGCTAACCAGATTTACGAGCGAATTGCCCGGAAACACTTGACCGCCATACCAAACCAGGAATTTTGGCGAGCCTACTTCCGGGAAGTGTTGCAAGGCACGGGCAAGACGGAATTCATCCATCTCAACTGCCGGGTGGTGGCGGACTTTTTCCAGCGTTACCGGTTGCGGAGCCAAGACCTCAACGACCCCAAGCGCCCGGTTTTGCTCGTCGAGGCGGATAACGACACCACCTTTACCCCCGCTGAGCAGGCCGCCTTGAAGGCGCTGTTTCCCCAGGCGCAAACCTTGACCTGTCACGGCACCGGTCACTACAGTGTGGTGGTGGCGGCTGAGCAGGTGATGCCCCGCTTGGTCGAGTTCTGGCGAGCGTAGGAGTCATGCCCCGTTTAGTTTTTTGTTTACAATAAGTGCATTGTGGAGATAGCGGGGTGGTCAGCAACGATGCAGGTGTACGTCCTAATCTACAATCCGGGTACAGACAACGAGGGGATTCACAGCCTGAAATTGCAAGGCGAAGACACGATTTTGATGTTTGAAGACCGGGACGACGCCCTGCGGTTTGCCGACTATTTGGAAGCCCAGGATTTTCCGGTACCGACGGTCGAAGCGATTGACCCTGAAGAAATTCGCCAGTTTTGCGAAGAACACGGGTTTCACTATCAGCTGGTGCCAGCCGGAACGTTGCTGCTGCCCCCAGAACAGAATGTCGAGCGCACGGATTGGCAACCCACGCCTGCTGACGATGGGTTGGACGAAATTCGCCGCCGCCTAGAGCGTTTGCTGTAGACCATGACCCATCGCCCGGGGGAGGAACTGCGCCAGCAACGCCTGGAAAAAGCTCACCAATGGCGACAGGCCGGTGTTAATCCCTATCCTTATCGCTACGAGCGCACCCACCACACAGTCGAACTGCAAAAGCAATACCACGACCTAGCGCCCGGGGGAGAAGTAGCAACGACCGTTCGTGTGGCTGGTCGGATCATGGCGCGACGGGTGTTTGGGAAACTTGCCTTTTTTACCCTGCGGGATGAACACGGCACGATTCAGTTGTATTTGGAAAAACAGCGCATCCAAGCCGGCATGGGAGAGGCGGCGTTTGAGCAACTCAAGCAATGGACCGATGTGGGGGATTTTCTCGGCGCAGAAGGCACAATCAAACGCACGGAAAAAGGCGAGTTATCGGTCTATGTCCAGCGCTATGAACTGCTCACCAAATCCCTGTTGCCGTTGCCGGATAAGTGGCATGGGTTGACGGATGTGGAAAAACGCTATCGCCAGCGCTACGTGGATTTGATTGTCAATCCCGACGTTCGTGACATTTTCCGCAAGCGAGCGAAATTGGTGCAATTGACGCGCCGGTACTTGGATGAACGGGGTTTTTTGGAAATGGAAACGCCCGTGTTGCAACCCCAGGCCGGTGGTGCTGAAGCCCGCCCGTTCATCACCCATCACAACGCGCTGGATATGGACCTGTATCTGCGCATTGCCACGGAGTTGCACCTGAAACGGCTGGTGGTGGGGGGATTTGAAAAGGTGTACGAACTGGGGCGCATTTTTCGCAATGAAGGAGTGTCCACACGCCATAACCCCGAATTCACGTCCATCGAGGTCTATCAAGCCTACGCCGACTACACCGACATGATGCAATTAACTGAAGATTTGATCACGACGGTCACGCAGGAATTGCTGGGCACGTTGCAGTTGACCTACCAAGGGCAAGCGATTGATTTGACGCCGCCCTGGCGCCGGGTGACGATGGTGGATTTAGTGCGAGACAAAACGGGCTGGGATTTCTACAAGTTTGACACGCTAGAGCAGGGGCAAAAAGCGGCGCAGCAATGTGGGTTAATCAACGCCGATGAACATGACAGTTTGGGGCGCTTGTTGAATGCCTTGTTTGAAGAGTTTTGCGAGGTGGATTTGGTGCAGCCCACGTTTGTGCTGGATTTTCCGGTGGAGGTTTCTCCCCTGGCGAAAAAACACCGCACCCAACCGGGATTGGTCGAGCGCTTTGAGTTGTTCATTGCGGGACGAGAGTTGGCCAATAGCTTTTCAGAATTGACTGACCCCATTGACCAGCGCGAGCGTTTTGAACAGCAGGCTGCCCGTAGAGCTGCTGGCGACCTGGAAGCGCACGGGGTCGATGAAGATTTCTTGACCGCGCTGGAGTATGGGATGCCGCCAACGGGGGGCATGGGCCTGGGCATTGACCGCTGGGTGATGCTGGTGACGGATGCGGCTAGTATTCGCGAGGTGATTCCCTTCCCGCTGCTCAAGCCGGAGCATGGGTAAACGCTGGGGTTACTGGTCCCTGTGGGGTGCCATCTGGGGCATGAGTTTAGGATTGCGGTTTTGGGGCTTGGGACGCTTCGACGAGTTTGTCTTTGATGAAGTCTATTTTGCTAAGTTCGCCCACAACTATTTGCAGAACATTCCCTTTTTCGACGGGCACCCGCCACTGGGGAAATACCTGATTGCGCTGGGGATTTATATCGCCGGGGGGGGCTTTCACGCCTGGGGGTATCGCTGGATGAATGCCCTGGTGGGTTCTGCGATTCCTTTGCTCACCGGATTGCTGGCCTACGAGCTGAGCCGACACCGCTGGTTGGCGTTGGTCGCCGGTTATCTGGTGGCAACGGATGGACTGTTGTTGGTGGAATCCCGCTACGCCCTGATCAATGTGCATTTGATGGCGCTGGGGCTATTGGGGCAATGGCTGGTGTTGCGCCGGCAGGTCTGGGCGGGGGTGTTTCTGGGCGCGAGTGCCGCAGTGAAATGGAATGGCTTAGCCTACTGGTTTGGGGGTCTCCTAGCTGCCATGAAATTGCGCTGGCGTTGGGTTCCCCTGGTGCTAGGGCTGTTCCTGCTTCCCCTGGCAACGTATCTGCTCACTTGGTGGCCCCACCTGCGGCAAAATCCAGAGCGAGATTTGCTGGCCCTACATCGCGACATGCTCAGCGCCCATACCCGCATTGGCTCCGGGCCAGACGTGCATCCCTACTGTTCAGCGTGGTGGTCGTGGCCTTTGATGCTGCGCCCGCTGAGTTACTACTACCAGAGCCACGACGGCTGGGTCACCCATGTCCAGGCAATGGGCAACCCCGTGCTCTGGTGGCTGGTTTTGGCAGCGGTGCTTTTTTCCCTGCCCCAGCTCCGGCGGCGGGATTGCCCCTGGACGCTGCAATTTGCCCTAGGGAACTACCTGCTCCAGTGGCTGCCCTGGGCGCTCATCCGGCGGTGCGTTTTTCTCTATCACTACCTGCCGGCGCTGGTGTTTGGGTGTGTGGTGCTGGCGTGGGGGCTGGTCACCCTTTGGCAACGAGGTTACCAGCGAGTCACGGGGGCCTTGCTCGCTTTACCAGCTATCGCCCTCGCTTTTTGGTTGCCCGTGTACCTGGGGTTGCCCTTGACCCCCACTGCCTGGCGCTGGCGCTTTTGGTTGCCCAGTTGGATTTAGCCCTAGACAACCGCCAATTGCCGCTGGAACAACTGGGCGAGTTTGCGGGGTTGCCGGTGGCGCCAGTGACCCTTGCCATAGACATAGCCCGCCAGCAACGGGAACGCCAGCGTTGCTTCCGCAAACACCATCTGCTCGGTGCTCATATCCACCTTGCCCCAGGAATGGGCTTCCCGCAGCGTGGAACCCGACAGCGCCCCATCCCGCTCATCCGCCACCGTAATCTGGATGGCATAGCGGTGCATCGCCGTTTCAAACCCCAGCAGTTCCGCCGCCACCACCGTATCCTGGGCAAAGTTTTTGGGCACGCCGCCCCCAATCATCACCAAACCCGTCGCTGGGCTGGCCAGTTTGCACTGGGTGAGTTCCCGGAAATCCCGCACCGAGTCAATCGTCACGTGCCGGTCGGGGGAGTACCACTGGTGATAGACCAGGCCAAACCCCGCCGAGCAGTCGCTAAACGCCGGCACAAAGATGGGCACCTGGTGCCGATAGGCCGCCAGCACCACTGATGGTTCGGTCACCCCCCGCCGTTCTAGGTACAACCCCATCTGCTCAATAAATTCCCGCGACGAGTAGGGGCGCGGCTCCAGGCCATCGGCAATTTCAGCGATCACGTGGTCGCACACCCGCAACTCCCGCTCATCAATGTAGGTGTCGTAGATGCGGTCAATCTGGTGCTGGCGCAGCAGTTCATCATCCGCCAGCGGGTCGCCCACATAATGCCGGAACCCCAGCGCTTCAAAGAAATCCTGATCCACGATGTTGGCGCCGGTGGAAACTATCACATCCACCATGTTGTGAGTGATCAAATCCACCACTACCTGCTTGAGTCCGGCACTAAACAGCGACCCCGCCAAACACAGGATGATGGTGCAGTCCGGGTCCTGGATCATCCGGTCGTAAATTTGGGCAGCCCGTCCCAGGTTGCGCGCCTGAAACGCCATCTGCGCCATTGCCTCGACCAGGCCCACCACGTCAAATTGTTTAATGTCAATCGCCTCAACTGTCTTCTGCAACAATTCACGACGTTCCATTTCTTTGCCTCCTAGTCCCAAAGCAAAAATTTCCGGTGCAACGACAATCGCTTCACCTTCCACGGGGAAGGTCATCGGGGACTAGGCGCTTCACAACGGTCATGCCAAAACAGGCCGGGGTCCGATTCCCGCCGCTTCTCCAACTTGGTTTCTAGGTACCACAGCCCTGCTAACCGACATGCCATCGGCATTTTTTTGCACCAAGCACGGAGACTGCATTTATAAACTATAGCATCCCCTTCGGAAAATGGAACCGCTGATCCCCGACGGGAAAATTCGGTGTTGTGAGCGGTTGCACCTTCTGTTACAATCGTCGCATCAGTAATTTTCACGACAAATTATGTCCAATCGTTCAGAGCCGATTGTCGTCATTGGGGTGGCAGGAGACTCCGGTTGTGGGAAATCCACCTTCTTGCGTCGTCTGACGGATTTGTTCGGGGCCGACTTGATGACTGTCATCTGTCTGGATGACTATCACAGCATGGACCGCAAGCAGCGCAAGATTGCGGGCGTGACGGCCCTCAACCCGAAAGCGAACAACTTTGACTTGATGTACGAGCAGATCAAGGCGCTCAAAGAGGGCAAACCTATCGAAAAGCCCATCTACAACCACGAGACCGGTACGATTGACCCGCCGGAAACCGTTTATCCCCGTCCCATTGTCGTGATTGAGGGGTTGCATCCTTTCTACGATGAACGGGTACGGAACCTCGTGGATTTTGGCGTTTATCTTGACTTGGACGACGCGGTAAAAATCGCTTGGAAAATCCAGCGGGACATGGCTGAGCGGGGGCATACCTACGAGGATGTTATTCGTTCCATTGAAGCCCGTCGTCCCGACTTTATGGCCTACATTGACCCCCAAAAACAATACGCCGATGTGGTGATTCAAATTCTCCCGACCCAATTGATTCCTAACGATACGGAACGCAAAATTCTGCGGGTGCGGATGATACAGAAAGAAGGTCGGCCTGGGTTCAGTCCCGTCTATCTGTTCGACGAAGGCTCGACCATCACCTGGATTCCCTGTGGTCGCAAGCTGACCTGCTCTTATCCAGGGATTCGCCTGTTTTACGGCCCTGACGAGTACTACGGCCATCCGGTGTCGGTGCTAGAGGTGGACGGGCAATTTGACAAGTTGGAAGAACTGATTTACATCGAACAACACCTCAGCAACACGTCCACCCAGCACTACGGCGAACTTACCGAACTCCTGCGCAAGCATCCCGAATACCCTGGCTCGAACAACGGCACGGGTTTGTTCCAAGTGCTGGTGGGGCTGAAGATGCGGGCGATGTACCAGTACATTCGCTCTCAGCACAGTCCCTTGCCAGCGGCGGTCTAGTCCTCCAGGGGAATCAGTTTCTCCCTGCGGGGGTCAATCAGGTGGAGCGTGAACCGGTTTTCGAACCGGACAAACAGGAAAGGGCGCTTGGCGTCGTCTGAAACCGCCACGACTTTCCCCACACCAATGGTCTGGTGCAGGCAGCGGTCCCCAACTTGCCAGCGGTGGGTGTTTTTGCTTCTGGGTTTAGATGTGGGGTTTGGCGCGGGTAGCCCAAACCGGCCTCGGTCCATCTCCACCACGTGCGGGGGTATCTCCTGCAAAAACATGGAGGCGATGGCCGGTTCCCGCTGGTTGCCGTAGAGCCGCCGGGATGTGGCATGGGTGAGAAACAGCCGTTCCTTGGCCCGCGTCATGCCCACGTAACACAGGCGACGTTCCTCTTCCAGCGCCACTGGGTCATGCAGCGACCGGAAATTCGGGAATAAACCCTGCTCCAATCCCACCAGAAACACGACCGGAAATTCCAACCCCTTGGACGCATGCAGCGTCATCAGCGTGACCCGGTCCACTCCCTCTTGCAAGTCGTCCACATCGGATGCCAGGGACGCATTTGCCAGGAAACCTGCTAGCGACGTGTCCTCATTTTCTTCCCCGTATTGAATCGCCGCATTGACCAGCTCCTGCAAATTCTGCAACCGTTCGAGCGCTTCATCCGTTCCTTCCAGTTCCAACTCCCGCCGGTAGCCCGACTCAGCCAAAATGCCCTGGATAATCTCCGGCGCCGTTTTCTGGTCCAGTTCTTGTTGCCACCGCTCGATCAGTTGCACAAACTCCTGAATGCCTTTGAGGGCGCGGCCTTTACAAAACGTCAGTTGCTCAACAGCCGTTATCACCTGCCAAAGTGGACAGTTTTGCTCAGCAGCTAACTGCGTTATTTGGTCTAACGTGGCCTTACCCAAACCCCGTTTCGGTGTGTTGATAATCCGCAACAAACTGATGTCGTCAGCAGGGTTGACTAACAAGCGCAAATAGGCCAAGGCGTCCTTGATTTCCTTGCGGTCATAGAAACGCATACCTCCCACCACCCGGTAAGGGATATTCCCCTGAACCAGCACTTCTTCCAGGACGCGCGATTGGGCGTTGGTGCGATACAAAATGGCAAAACTCTGCCAGGTGTACTCAGGATGCTGCTGGCGTAAACGTCGCAACTGCCGCAGAACGTAATCGGCTTCATCCCGCTCATCCGTGGCCTCAAAGGTGTAAATTTTATGACCCGCTTCACGGGTAGGCCGGAGTACCTTGTCAATGCGTTCTTGGTTGTGTTGAATCAGGTGATTGGCTGCCTCCAAAATGTTGGCTACCGAGCGATAGTTTTCTTCCAGCTTCACCATGGTGCGGGTGTCGTCATCGGGCAGGCGGTCGCCAAAGTCATTTTGGAAATTCATCAAGATAGTAAAATCAGCGCCCCGGAAACGATAGATGGACTGGTCGGCATCCCCCACTACAAAAATGGAGCGATTGTCCCACACCACATCCTGAATATCAGCACCCTGAGTTACTAGTAACCGGATGAATTCGTACTGAGTGTGATTGGTATCTTGGTATTCATCAACGGCAATGTGGCGAAATTTCTGATGCCAGTAGGCCAGCACCTGTTCATTTTGACGGAATAAACGCACAGGCACTAGGAGTAAATCATCAAAGTCTAAGCTGTTATTTTTAGCCAACTCTTGCTGGTAACGACTGTAAACTTCTGCGATTACACGCCCTCGATAATTGGGTTCTTCTCGCTCGTATTGACTCGGCGTTTTGCCCTGGTTTTTGATGCGGCTAATGGTGTAGCGTACCTGGCGTGGCTCAAACTTTCTTTCATCTAAATTCATTTCTTCAGTAACAATTTTTTTGATCAGGGTTTGAGCATCGCTTTCATCCAGAATCGTAAAATTTTTTGTCCATTTTCGCCCTTGCTCATCTTGGTACTTTTCAATGTCATAGCGTAGGATGCGGGCACATAAGCCATGAAACGTTCCCATCCACAAATAACGGGTGAACTGTTGATAAACTTGGGAGCGCCATTGGTTTTGACGTGCAGCCGATAATCGGGAAAAATCCTCACCCGCCTGTTGCGCCAAGCGTCGCGCTAGCAAATCTTCAATCCGCGTTTTAATTTCCCTAGCTGCCTTATTGGTAAAGGTCACTGCCAGGATGTTCTCTGGGTCAACGCGATAATGTTCCAATAGGTAGGCAATGCGGTAGGTCAAGGTACGGGTCTTGCCAGAACCAGCACCTGCCACAACCAGTAGTGGACCGCAAAAATGTTGAACCGCCCGTCGTTGCGCCGTATTCAGACCTGCCAGGAGAAAGTCGTCCATAGGGGGAAAGTGCGGAAGCGTCGGATGGTATTTTAGCATTAGGACTTCTGTCATTTGTCCATAGACACAATGATTCACTCCCTGTTTCTCCCCTGGCTATTATTAGCGCCGGCCTTGATCATTCTGGGATTATTTACCTTTTGGCCGATGATTTTTTTATTGGGATTGAGTTTCACCCAAGGAAGTTTAACCCGCAGTGGCAGTTATTGGGTGGGTTTGGCTAATTATGCACGCCTGTGGAGCGACCCGGATTTTGGGCAAGTACTCGTCAATACACTGATTTACACCTTGGGAACGGTGATTCCAGCAGTTGTTTTACCCTTGTTATTAGCCGTGATATTGAACCAAAATTTACCTGGTCGTGGTCTATGGCGATTGCTTTATTTCATGCCCTCCATTATTTCCTTGGTTGCCGCAGGTTTGGCATTTCGCTGGTTGTTTCAAACCCAGGGGCCATTGAACCAGTTACTCCATCTCAATATCCCCTGGCTCAGTGAACCGTGGGGGGCAATGGTGGCCTTAATTACAGTGAGTGTTTGGCACCAATTGGGGTTTAATCTGGTGGTGTTCCTGGCTGGATTGCAGACAATTCCCTCCACGCAATACGAAGCAGCTTTATTAGACGGCGCCAATGCCTGGCAACGCTTTTGGTACATTACGCTGCCCAACCTGCAACCAACCTTGGTTTTAGTTACCGTAACGACAACTTTGTTTACACTGCGCAATTTTGAACCGGTTTATGTGATGACTGGCGGCGGCCCACTCAACCGCACCAATATCCTCGTTTACTACATCTATGACCAGGCATTTAATCAATTTGATTTGGGATATGCAGCGGCGGCAGCAGTAGTATTGTTTACTGTTGTTTTGGTGTTGCTAATCTGGCGATTAAAAACAGCCAATTAACGCAAAACCTGGAGATAATACTGCCACAATAGACGCGCTGCGACAGCCCGCCAAGGTCGCCAGGGTTCCGTTACCTCCAGCCAGGCCCGTGCCGGCAATCGCTCAGGTAGTTGATAGAGTTTTTTAACTGTTAATTCCAAGGCTAAATCACCGCTCGGCCAGACATCAGGACGCCCTAACGCCATCAGTAAGTAAATGTTAGCTGTCCACGCACCAATTCCCCGGATTCGCGTCAATTGTTCATAAACCTGTTGGTCATCGCAATCACTGAGCGCATCTAAGTCCAGACGTTGTTCACAAACAGCGGTAGCCAAGTGACAGATGTAAATTTGTTTAGGCCGGCTCACCCCACAGATACGCCATTGTTCAGGAGTTAAGGCCAACAATTGGTCAGCAGAAAAGGGTTGACAAAGGGCCTGTAAACGGTTGAAGATAGCGCGCGCCGATGATAAAGAAACTTGCTGTTCTAGGATGATTTGCACCAGGGTGGCTAATCCGGGTGGGCGTAACCACAGCGGCGGCATTTGTACCTGCGCGTACACCTGGGCCAGTATAGGGTCTTTTTGAGTAAGAAACGCCGTCCCCTGCGCCAGGGTCATTGGGTTAATCGTGATGCGGGTTGCACTGGTCATTAGCTAACTCAAAGGTTAGGGTGAGGGTAAATTGATCGTGCCAAAAAGTGCCCCGAAGGATGACTGGCTGGGCTATAGAACTTGCATGTTTTGTTGTGCTGGGAGGAGCGGCACTCTTAGACTATTGCATCGGCGACCCGCCCCAGTGGGTGCATCCCGTGCAGGTGATGGGCTGGGGAATTGACCGCTACTGCCGGTGGGTGTGGGCGCACAAGTGGCCAGGGTTCCAGGAAAAACTCGCTGGGGTCGGGCTGGTGGTTCTGACCGTGGCGTTAACCGTCGGTGCGACGCTCGGGGGGTTGGTCGTTGCACAGCGGATAGGGCCGGCAATAGCGGTTATCTGGGAAACCATCCTGTTAGCCAGTTGTTTCGCTGGGCGTAGTTTACGACGGGCAGCGCTAGAAGTCCTCGAACCGTTACAAGCGGGGGATTTAGCGCAAGCGCGGCGTGTGTTGAGTCAGTATGTGGGACGGGATACGGAGGAATTATCCGAGTCGGAAGTCCTCCGGGCGGTGTTGGAGACGGTGAGCGAAAATGCGACGGACGGGGTAATGGCGCCCTTGTTCTATGCGTTCGTGGGGGCCATCGTGGGGCCATCCCCAGCCGTATGGGCCTTGGCCTACAAGGCGGCCAGCACGTTGGATTCGATGGTGGGGTATCGCACGCCGCCGTACACGCACCTGGGGTGGGCCAGCGCTCGGTTAGAAGACGGACTCACGTGGTTGCCTTGCCGGTTAGTGGTTTTCTCGATAGCTGTGCTGTCGGGCCGACCGCGCTACGTCTGGCGAATTTGTTGCCGGGATGCCCCCCACGACCCTAGCCCGAATGCCGGCTGGAGCGAATGTTGTTACGCAGCAGCGCTGGGGGTACGAATGGGCGGCGTCAATCGCTACCGGGGCATGGTCAAGGTCAAACCGCAACTGGGCGACCCCCTGCGTCCGATTACACCTGCCATCATCCACCAGGCCCTGGGGTTAACCCGCTGGTGCTTTTTGACGTGGCTGGCGCTGGGATTGTTGCTGCTGGGGATATTGCCAGGTTGATTGGGTGATGGGCGCTTGCGCGGGATAGCCCCAGGTGACCTGTTCGTGCCGGTACTGAACGGTGCCGGGGGGATAGCCCTTGAGACGCTGGACGTAGCGGGCGCGCGTGTAAACCACTGGCACTTGTTGGCTGTGGCGGCTACGGCTGTAGTAAGCAGCGATGTCAGCAGCAGCCTGCATGTCAGCTTCCTCAAGCGGCGCACCGGCAGGCAATCGCAACAGCACATGACTTCCCGGAATCTCCTGAGCATGAAACCACCAATCGTAGTCGCCGGCGTAGGTGAAGGTCAGGGCTTCATTCTGGCGATTGTTGCGGCCCACGTAGATGGGATAACCCCCCGGACTGGTGAAGGTTAGGAAAGGAATGGCAGTTGAGCGACCACGGGGGCGATAGGTGGCCGGTTGCCAGTCGTATCCCTGTTGGGCTAATTCGCTGTAAATCTCTGATAACAGGGCCAGGGCGTTTTCGGGCGTCGCCGCTTCGAGTTGCTCCACTTGGGTTTCGATAGCTTCCAAGTACGCAATTTGGGTTTTGATTTCCTCCAGCAGCGGTTCAACCGTGGCCTTGGCTCGTTTCAATTTTTGATATTGCTTGTATAAATCCTGGGCCGTTTGCAGGGCAGTTTTGTCGGGCGCAATCGGGATGGTGATCAGGGTGTTGGTGACAAAATCCGGCACTTGCACTTCGGTCATCCCTGGCGACCAGCAGTGCAAATGAGCCATGAGCAAGTCCGCCCGCTGGCGATAGGTTTCTGCTTGGGTGACCTCCTTTAATTTGTCCTGAAAAATCTGGATTTTCTGCTGGAGTTTCTGTTGTTGGTGGCGCAGTTTTTGTTGCAAATGCTGGCGTTGGTGTTGCAGGGCTTGCGCCGTTAAATGCTGATGGTAGTACTGTTGCAGTACCTGGCTGACGCTGGGGAAGGGTTGCGTGACACCCCAACCGAGGACTGTATAACCCTGATCCGTCAAACCAGGTGCAAATTGACCATCCCGTAACGCTCGCAGCCAGGTCTGCCACAGGTCCCACAGGTGTTGCCATTGCTCAGGCGTCAGGTGCTGGACAGGGGTTGCTGGGTCGAGGTGGAGTTGGGCGCCCATTTCCCGCACCAGCTTGACACTCAAGCCCCGGTAATTCTCCAGCAGGGCGCGATGGAGGGGAATGGGGAGTAAATTTAGCCGCTGTTGCCACTGCTCAAACGGTTCGTCCCAGCGGGGGATGGTTTGGGTGAGAGCCGGCGGCGGTTGGTAAAGCGTACCCGTTTGCAAGGGACGGACGCGCGACTCCTGGGGACTGACCTGGTGCGCGCAGGTGACAATGGTGCCGTCGGCTTGGGTAAGGATGGCATTGCTGTAGCGGCCCATCACTTCCAAGTACAAGTGCCAGCGGGGAGCGTCGCCTGGACGGGGTGCAAAAGAAAAATCCACCACCCGTTCCCAGGGGTCGAGCAACCGCAGGTCGGTCAGCGCTAACTGTCCCAGTTGGTGCCAGAGTTGTTGACTGAATGTAAACGTGTCCGGCATATCCGGTGGGCCGTCGCTCTGGTGCAGGCGAGCTGCCTGGGGATGCCACGATAACAACAACCAACCCCGCCGTTCCCAGGTGCGCAAACCTAGATACAGGTGGTGTTTATCCGTCTGAATCACCCGTTCCAAGCGAGCAGGCAGCCAGTCCCGGCGCAATTCCTGGCAGACAGCGACCAGGGTGGTCAGGTCACAGGGTTGTAGGTTCATTTTTGCAAATAGGCCACCAAGCCGCGCGCGCGATGATAAGCGGTGGTGTTCCCCTGTTGGTGGAAAATTTGGGCGGCGCGATGGGCATCGGCCAGGGCAGCTTCCGTTTGTCCCAGCACCGAGTAGGCCAGGCCCCTTTGTAACCAAGCTTCCCCGTAGTTCGGGTTTAGCGCTACCACGCGGCTAAAATCCTGAATCGCCCCCTCCCGGTCGCCACTGGCAGCCCGGACCCGGCCCCGTCCGTAATAAGCGCGGGGGTTGTCGGGTTGGCTGCGTAACCACTGGTCATATTCTGCTAGGCTGCGCGCGTAGTCTTTCATTTCCCCGTAAACAGCAGCTCGTTGCGCATGGGCTTCTGGGAAGTTGGGTTGCCATTGCAACGCCTGCTCCCAATACTCCAACGCGGCCTCCTTGCGTCCCAGCGCCTGATACACCAATCCCAGGTTGTAGTAAATTTCCGCGTTCCCCGGTTCTAGCCGCAGGGCTGTCTGTAAATCCCGCTCCGCATCTTCCCAGCGGTCTAAACGACTGTAAACCCAAGCGCGGATGAGGTAAACCGGCCACCAGCGCGGACGCAACCCCTGCACCTGGTCTAAATCAGCTAGAGCAGCGCTGGCCTTTTTCCCGCGACAGTAGAGGTAGCCCCGCAACAGCAAAGCCTCTGTCAACTGTTCATCGAGAAAAAGCGCCCGTTGACAGGCAGCTAACGCTTCTGGGTATTTTTCCTGCTGAACGTAAATCAGGGCTTGTAACAAGTGGATTTCGGCCTGCTGGGGTTGCAGTGCCAAGGCCTGTTGCAGGGCAGCTAACGCACTAGACCCCTCACCTTGCAACGCCCATTGAACGCCTTGAGCAATGTACTGGCCAATTTGATCGCGCCATTCCATGGCCAAACCTCGCTTGGCCGGTGTAACTTCATGGTCGCACAGGTGGGGGTTTGCTGCAAGTCTAGGGCAGGAACCGTGGCCGGCGCACCGGTGGCAGTATTTGTCGCAGCGTTGGTCGCCCAGGAATTTCGATAAACCCTCGGGGCCGGATACTATCTTCCAACTCGGTGCCCGTCAGGTTCGCGCCTGTAAAATCTGCCCCTCGAATATCCGCACCCCGCAGGTCCGCATAGCGGAGGTTGGCGTTGCGGAAGTTGGCCCGGCGCAGGTCCGTATTGCGCAGGTTGGCTCCGCTCAAATCGGCTCCCTCCAAATTGGCGCGGCTCAGGTCGGAACCGGATAAATCCGCATTGCGTAGTTCCATGCGCCGCAGGTCGGCTTCCCGCAGGTCGCAATCAATGCACTTGTTCGTCCGCAGGAGTTGACGCACGTGTTCGGGTTCAGCAGCCTGTGCCGGCCAGGTCATCAGGGCTAATAGCGAAAGTGTGAGGATTGGTAGCTTGATTCCCATACAATCACCACCTTTTGTTTTTCTCCCTCTATCGATCGAATCTACCCACTACTCTGTTGTGGTTGACGTTAGAGACGGGGCCAGGTTCCATTAGGGGGAAAGCAGGGATTTAAGATGGAAATGAACCAGGCTTGGTTCCCGCGTTGAGGTCAAAACCAGTCTGCTGATACCTCGATTCCGTAGGTTATCAGGGGTTGGTGCCGCCAAGGGTTCATCATTTACCGGGCTGCCCACGATGATTGTCGAAAATTTCTTCATCCGGGCTTTTGATAAGGCGCGACGAGGGGATTACCAAGGAGCGATTCTGGACTATACCCAGGCGCTGCAAGTCAATCCGGGGGATGCCAAGGCGTTTAATAATCGCGGGTTTGCCCATTTCATGATCGGTGATTACGAGCGAGCGATTCGCGATTACACCAGCGCCCTGCAAATTGACCCCCAGTTCGGCGAGGCTTATTACAACCGGGGAATTGCCCGCTTCATGGTGGGGGACTACGAGGGAGCAATTGCCGATTACACCCAGGCGATTCAACTGCGCCCCCACGACCCCAAGGCCCACGGCAACCGGGGATTTGCCCACCTGATGCTGAAAAACTACACCCAGGCGATTGCTGACTACACGGCAGCCCTGGCGTTGCAACCCGAAGATGCCAAGTCCTACTACAACCGGGGAGTGGCCTACTTGGGTTTGGAACAATATGCGGCAGCGCTGGCGGACTTGAACCAGGCGTTGCAGTACAACCCAGAATTCGCCGAAGCCTACAACAAGCGAGGAAGCGCCTACTTTGAACTCGGACAAATCCAGGAGGCGTTACAGGATTACAACGAAGCCCTGCGGTTGAATCCCACCCTGGCCGAAGCCTACTACAACCGGGGGGTGGCCTATGGGGAACTGGGTCAGGTGCAGCGGGAAATCGAGGACTATACCGAGGCAATCCGGTTTAACCCTGATTTTGCCGAGGCCTATTACAACCGAGGGATTGCGCGGTTTATGACGGGTGACAAGGAAGGGGCGCTGGCGGACTATACCAAGGCGATTCAACTCAATCCCGACGACGCGCGGGGTTACAGCAATCGCGGGTTCGCCTACCATAGCCTGAACCGGTTGCAGGAGGCCATTGCCGACTACACCAAAGCCTTGGAACTGGACCCCAACCTCGCAGAGGTCTATAGCAAGCGGGGAAATGCCCGGTTTGACCTGGGGGATGTGGCCGGAGCGATTGAGGACTACACCGAAGCGATTCGCATCAACCCCGATTACGCGGTGGCTTATTACAACCGGGCGACGGCACGGTTTGACCTGGGCGACGTGCTAGGGGAAATCGAGGACTACAACCGCACCCTGCGTCTCGACCCCAATTTTGCCGATGCCTACCTCAACCGCGGCCTGGCGCGACTGCGGCTCGGGAACCAGCGGGAAGCGCTGGCAGACTTTCGCAAGGCGGCATCCTTGTTTGAGCACCGGGGCGACCAGGCGATGTATCAACAGATCATGGAGCTAATCCAAAAAGTAGCTGCCAAACCCAAGTCGTCCTAACTGTGGGATAATCAGGACGCTCAGGTTCAGGAGTACGGATGGCAGAGGATTTACCCGTTGTGGTGATTACGGGCGCATCGCGGGGTATTGGCCGGGCAACAGCTTTGGCGTTTGCCGCTCATCCGGCGCGGGTGGTGGTGAATTTTCATCGCTCGGCCACAGAGGCGGAAACAGTCGCCCAGGAAGTGGAACGCTGTGGGGGCCAGGCGTTGCTCGTCCAAGCGGACGTTTCCCAGCCCGACCAGGTGGAAACCTTGTTCCAGCGGGTTACGGAGCAGTGGGGGCGAGTCGATGTCCTCGTCAACAATGCCGGCATCACCCGCGATGGCTTGCTGGTGCGCATGAAGGATGAAGACTGGCACGCGGTCATCAACCTCAACCTGCACGGCGTGTTCTACTGCACCCGAGCGGCAGTTAAGGTCATGATGCGGCAAAAATCAGGCCGGATTATCAACATCACCTCAATCGCTGGTGTCATGGGCAACCCTGGCCAGGTCAACTACAGCGCTGCGAAAGCCGGCGTCATCGGACTCACCCGCACCGTCGCCAAGGAGTACGCCTCCCGGGGGATTACAGTCAATGCGGTGGCGCCCGGCTTTATTGCTACAGAAATGACAGCGGAACTGAAAAAGGACGAATGGCTCAAGTTAATCCCGTTGGGGCGCTTTGGCGAACCGGAAGAAGTGGCGGGTCTGGTGGCCTTTTTGGGCTTGCATCCAGCGGCGCGCTACATCACCGGCCAGGTGTTTCACGTCGATGGCGGCTTGGTCATGGGCTAAGTCCCGTCACCTGGGCATACACCGTTAGGGTCTCCTGCAACAGTCGCTCAAACGTAAATAGGGCTTCGTAGCGCTGGCGTCCGGCATTCCCTAATTGCTGGCGATGGATGGGGTCTTGAACCAACCGCTGCAAACACTGCACAAGTTGTTCCTGGTCACCCGGCGGAATCACGTACCCTGTGACTCCTGGAACGACGGCCTCGGCAGCGCCCCCGACATCCGAAACCACCACCGGCAACCCAGCGCGCATGGCTTCTAGCGTTGAACGCGGAAACGCTTCCCAGTGGGAAATCAGGGCAAAGATATGGGCCTGGGCCAGCAAACGCGCCACATCCGGGCGATAGCCCCAAAACGTGACTTGCTCCTGCAAACCCAACGCCGACGCCAACTGCTGCAAGTCCTCACGCAAGGGACCATCGCCGACGATGTCCACCCGCACCTTGGGGTTTGCTAATTGCGCGACCGCCTGCAGTAAATCAGCGTGGGCTTTTTGGGGTTCCAGGCGTCCCACGGTCATAATGCGCACGGGTGGACCTTGCCCTGGTTGCGCCCGCAGTTCTGGGTGAATATCCGGCATGGCGTTGTAAATGGTGACCAGCTTTGCTGGTGCAATGCCAATAGCGATTCCCTGCTTTCGGATGGCCTCTGCTACACAAATGATTTTGGGTGTGATCGCTGCAAATCGTCGTTCCAGCCAACGATAAAAAAAGGCCAACCGGCTGGGCATCCCGAACGACCACCCATGCACCGTAAACACAAAGGGAATCCGGCGTTGATAGCAGACCAACCGCGCCAGAATCCCCGCTTTACTGGAGTGAATGGAGACCACATCCGGTTGTAATTGCCCTAACAATTGCTGGAGTATCCAGTAGGCTTGGACATCTTTCCAGGGATGGAGTGGTCGCACCAGTTCCCGCAGGACGTGATGGGGAATTGTGTGTTGGGCTAGTAATTGCTGGAAGGGTTCCCCGGCGCCAGAAACGACCATTACGGTGTGGCCGATTTTTCGCAAATGGATGGCCAAATCTTTCACATGAATTTGTGCGCCGCCAATCGCATCTCCCCGAGTGACAACAAAGACAATACGCATCAGGAAATGCGGTAATAATCCCGATACCAGGCTACAAATTTGGGAATGCCTTCCTCGATGGGGGTATGGGGGAGAAATCCCACCGCTGCAGTTAAATCAGCAATATCGGCGTAGGTGGCCGGCACATCCCCCGGTTGCAGGGGCAAGAAATTTTTAATTGCCGTGCGTCCCAACGCCTGCTCGAGCACTTCGATAAAATACAGCAATTTCACGGGCCGGTGGTTGCCGATGTTGTAGAGCCGGTAAGGCGCCACACTCACCCCTGGGTGGAAATCCGTTAGTCCTGGGTTTGGCGTGGGAATTTGCTCCAGCACACCCAACATTCCCTGCACCACATCATCAATGTAGGTAAAGTCTCGTTCCATCTGGCCGTGGTTATAGACATCAATGGGCTGGCCTTCTAAAATGGCGCGGGTGAATTTGAACAAGGCCATATCCGGGCGTCCCCAGGGGCCGTAAACCGTAAAAAATCGCAGTCCCGTCACCGGCAAATTAAACAAATAACTGTAGGTGTGGGCCATCAATTCATTCGCTTTTTTCGTCGCTGCATACAGGCTAATCGGGTGGTCCACGTTGTCTTTGACTGAAAAAGGCATCTTGGTATTCAGCCCATAAACGGAACTAGATGACGCAAACACCAGATGTTTCACCCGCTGATGGCGACAGCCTTCCAAGATATGGAGAAACCCGACTACATTGCTTTCGACGTAGGTGTGGGGATGGTCTAGGGAATAGCGCACCCCCGCCTGCGCCGCCAAATGCACCACGATTTCCGGCGGAAATTGGGCAAAGAGTTGTTCCACCCCCGCGCGGTCGGCCAAATCTAAATGCACAAACACAAAATTGGGGTCATTTTTCAATTGCTGCAAGCGGTCCCGTTTGAGTTGCACATCGTAGTAGGGATTGAGATTGTCAATGCCGATGACCCGTCGCCCCTGGTCGAGCAACGCCCGCGCGAAATGAAACCCGATAAACCCCGCCGCTCCCGTGACCCAAATGACACCGGTCATGTCGTTTCCGCCTTTTGCCGCAGCGCCCGCCGCAGCCCGAGCACCAAACCGGCATTCGCCACTGTCAACCAAAACTCCGCTCCCCCGTGTAACCAGTCCACATCCGCCAGCGACCGGCCATACCAACGTTGCGCCGCCACACCCGCCGGGATGCTAATGGCGACAAACAGCAACGTTAGTCCAAACCCCACCAGAATCCCGCGCGGCGCTTTGGCCCGGTGCAGGCACCAGAGAAACCCCAGGTACGGAAACAGCGACAGCGCAAACAGCAGGTTCTCCGTCATGGCTTGGCAGTGCGCATTAAATTCCAGGCGGCCCACCAGAGCGCACAATTCCCGAGCAACGTCAACCCCGCTTGCCCCGTGACCAACCACCTCAGTGCCGGGTCATTGTCAAAAAAGTGCCAGGTAATCGCGCACATGGCTCCCCCCAGCGCCGGAATCATCGCCCAGGTGAACGTGCGCCAGCCGTATTGCCAAAACAGAGCCATCGCCGTCCCCCACTCCAGCACACTGGCAATGTGGATCACCCACGTCGGCAGCGACAGCGCGTGCATCGTCTCCCTTACTGCTCGCTGTAGTCACCATAACACACCGGGCAGGGGACATTGACCGGTCAGGCTGGCCCGTTGACCAGGCGTACTTTCGTGGCCAATCCCAGTTTTTGCAACGCCCAGATCATCATCCATGTCGCATCAATTTCCCACCAGCGCAATCCGTGCCGCGCCGAATGGGGAAACGCATGGTGATTGTTATGCCACCCTTCGCCAAAGGCCAGCAACGCCACCCACCAGCAATTGGTTGAACGGTCTTGGGTTTCATAGGTGCGATAGCCATATTTGTGCGTGGCGCTATTAACAAACCAAGTCGCGTGATAGACGAAAACCAAGCGCACAAAAATACCCCAAACCACCCAAGGCCATCCCCCTAGGGCAAACAACAGTAATCCCAACCCCACTTGCAAGGGCAACATCCAATTCTGCAAAAACACATACACCCCGTCTTGATTGATATCTTTGGTGTATTTGGGAATCTCTTGATCCTGGGGCAAATGGTGTAACATCCAGCCCATGTGGCTCCACCAGAAACCCCGGTTGGAATCATGGGGGTCGCCTTCCTGGTCTGAATGCAAATGGTGCAACCGATGCAACCCTACCCAATCAATCGGTCCTCCTTGACAGGCCAACGTTCCGCAAAACGCTAGAAAATACTCCAACCCTTTGGGCACTTCAAAACTGCGATGGGTAATGAGCCGGTGAAATCCCAACGTGATGCCCAAGCCCCCCGTGATGAAGTACAAAATCAACATCACTCCCACCGCACTCCAGTTGGTCATCCCTGGGACAAAAGCAAGAAGCGCACCCAAGTGAATCGCTCCGATGAAAAAAATCGTTACCCAGTCCAGCGGCAAACGCGGCGCTGTCGTCGTTGTCATATTGCGAACCTGAAATCAACCTTGCTTACTTTATCACAGAATCTCGACGGTGCGACCGTACCTGACCCGCCCATGATACCCTGAAGCCAAAGGTAAACTCCATGACCGCCTATGCTGGTATTAAGCGTACAAATTGTATTAACATTGTTAGTTATTTGTAGTGCAATTTTTTATCTGTTTAATAGCTGGGTTGGGCTGGCGTTTGCCCGTGAACAAACAGGCTTGGTATTACCAGAAAAACCGGCGGGAGTTTCGTTACTGATCCCAGTGCGGGGGTTGGACGAAGGTGCAGCCGAAAATTGGCGTTCATTTTGTCAGCAACGTCATCCCCAGTACGAAGTGATTTTCGGTGTCATGGAACCGGATGATCCGGCTGTTCCTTTGCTACGCGAACTTTTAGTCATCTATCCCCACGTGCGCCTGATTTACGGTTTACACATCTACGGCGTGAACTATCAAGTCAGTAATCTGATCCATCTGTTGCAGGCGGCTCGCTATGAAATGGTGGTGTTTGCCGACAGCGATATCCGGGTGACGCCGGATTATTTAGCCACCGTGACCGCCCCCTTGCATCAACCGGAAATTGGTTTGGTGACTTGTGGCTACATGGACCATCACCCGCAGTTTTTGGGGGCAGCGTTGGCGTCTCTCAACCGGTGTGTGGAGTTTTTGCCGGCCTTTTTGCTGGGACGGGCGCTGGATGGGGGGTTGCGCTATGCCCTGGGGCCGACCATTGCCACGCGCAAGGATGTCGTGCGGGCCTGGGGGGGTCTGGAACAAGTTGTCAATCGCATTGGTTCGGATTTCCACATGGGGCGGCTGGCGCGGGCGGCGGGATTCCGAGTCGAGATGTCGCCCTATGTCCTGGATAACTGCTGTGGCCGGGAGTCGGTGGGGCAAGTGCTGCAACGGGAATTGCGCTGGGCCAGAACCATTCGTATGAACCGGGGCTGGCAATACTACGGCCTGGGGGCGACGTTTGGGCTGGTGTACGGGGTTTTACTACTGCTCGTGAGCCAGGGGGCAGGCTGGGCAGTCCTACTGGTGCTGGGAATGTATGCGCTGCGTTTGGCACAGGCTGTAACAGCCATTCACGTGTTCCGGTGTCCAGGGCTGTACCGCTGGTTGTGGGCCTTGCCGCTGCGGGATGTTTTAAGTTTTGGCGTGTGGCTGGCTGGAGCCGTGGGACGACGGGTGTACTGGCGGGGTCGCTGGCTGGAGATTCAACCGGGGGGACTGTTGCAAAGCAGCACCTAACCCTGGCGTAGCGTTTTCAGAGCGTTTTGGGTGACCTGGGCGAGCGCTTGTTCATTAGCCCGCGGCAGGTGGTAATAATTCCCCCCAGCTTTTTCGGCCAGTTCCTTGGCAAAACCTGTGGAAACGAACCGGTTTTCCGTGTTGATGACCAGCAGGCGAAAGTCCAGCGCGCGCATCTTGGCGGCAATATCGAGCAGTTCACCTTTGATGTCCACCTGGGGGTCCACGGGTTGACCCAACGAGCGCGCCAGTGGCACATTGCCCCGTCCATCGGTAATTGCTACCACAATCACCTGGCCGATATCGCCGCTCTGCCGAGCGTTTAATCCCACGCGCACCGCCTGCGTTAACCCATGCGCCAAGGGGGACCCGCCGCCACAGGGCAGTTGGTCGAGCCGACGCCGGGCAGCTTCAATGGAACGGGTAGGGGGCAACAGCACTTCCGCCTGTTCACCCCGGAATGGAATCAGGGCCACCTGGTCGCGGTTTTGATAGGCTTCGGTGAGTAAGCGCAAAACAGCGCCCTTAGCTGCCTGCATCCGGTTGAGCGCCATTGAACCCGATGCATCCACCACAAAAATAATCAACGCCCCCGCCTTGCGCACCAGGCGTTTAGCCCGCACATCGTCAGCGGTGACCACGACTTTTTTATGGGGCTGGGCCTGGCGCCGGCGTTTCTGGTGGGGAGCTGCCGCCCGTAGTGTGGCATCAACCGCAATCCGGGGATGGGGACCCTGGGGCAACACGGGTTTGACATAACGCCCGCGGGTTTGGGACAGGGTTTGATTGCGTTGACCGGCGCGGGCGCGGGGGCGACATTTCTGGGCAAAGTCCAGCAGGTTGGGGTCGAGAATCACACCTTCCGGGTCAAACACAAATTCTTCTGGGATGCTAGGAGCGTCGGTTGGCTCTTGCGGCTCCTGGTCTTCTGTTTCGGGTGTCTCGTTGGCTGGGGGTTGCGGCGGGGGTGGGGGGGGCGGCGCTGGGGTTTGGGGAATCGTGGTCGCGCGGGGCACAATCACCAATTCCACGGCCACTCGTAAATCCTCAGCGTTCACCTGGTTGCGCCCCCAGAAAGCCGCATGGGCGCGAGCCACTCGTGCCGCAAAGAGTTCGCCCCGATGGCCCTGGACGCCCGCCCGCAGCGCTTCCTCCACCAGATAAGCCATTTGCTCCCTGGTCAGGGTCACCGTGGGCAACCATTCCCGCGCCAGGAGTAGTTGCGTCCGCAGCGCCTCAATTTCTGCCTCGTGTTCCGCCCAGAGTCCGAGTGGGTCATCCCCATAGCGAATCGCTTGGGTCACGGCTGCAACCCGTTCGTTCAGGTCCGCCAGCGGCGTCATGCTCAATTGGATGGCGAACCGGTCGCGTAGGTGGTTACGGATTTCTCCTTCCTCGGGGTTGTAGGTGGCAATCAGCAATGGACGACAGGGATGGACAACGCTCATGCCTTCCCGTTCCACCCGGTTTACTCCCTCGGCCAACACCGTTAACAAGATGTTGACCACGCCATCGTCGAGCAGGTTCAATTCATCCACATACAAAATGCCCCGGTGGGCCTGGGCGAGAAGTCCGGGTTGAAACACTGCCGTGCCCTGTTTGAGCGAAGCGGTTACATCAATCGCCCCTACCAGCCGGTCTTCCGTCACCCCCAGCGGAATCTGCACAAACGGGGGCGTGATGACTTGGGTCTGCACCTGAGCCTGGGGAAACGGCCACTCTTGCGGGTGCTGGGGGTCGTCCTGGTAAGGGGAACCGCGCACCACTTCAATAGGGGGCAACAACGCATGGATCGCCCGCGCCAGTACAGATTTGGCAGTTCCTTTGGCTCCCGCTAGCAAGATGCCTCCAATGCCCATATCCACTGCCCCCAGGAGCAGGGCCAGCTTCACCCGTTCCTGCCCTATAACGGCACTCAAGGGAAAGGTCACTCGTTCACCACCCGTTGGTAGGCCTGCCAGTAGATTTGCCATTGCGCCGCTGAAATGGTGTCCTGGTTAAAGCAAATCCGTTCATGGGCTTGCCAGAGCCGATCATAGCTTTCCTGGGGCCACAAATGCTGAGTAAGTCGGCGATATTCGCCATCAGTGCGGCTGGCTAACGGACGAATGCCCCAGCGTTGATCCAGATACTCCAGCAGGCTAAAGTACAAACAACGTACCGCTTCAGTGTAATTTCCTTGTTCTCGATAGGCATGGGCTGTTTCCAGCCAGGATGATGCTGCCCGTGAAACATGGGGCGATGACAAAAGACGCCTCGCAGGCCAAGGCCACCAGCGCCACCGATAACCCCGCAACGCCTGTATTAAGCGTGAACCCAGCCATATCCCAACAACTCCCAGGAGCAGCCACAGTAGAATTTGCAAATACAAAGGCGGTACATTAATGCCATCGAGATTCGGCAGTTGTTTACCCAGTTGTTGCAGTGTCCATTCCCACCACTCCTGGAATTCTTGTTGCCACAACTGAATTTGCCAAGTCCAGTTGGTCTGCTGATGAGACGCCTGCATGGTGCCAAATCGAGCCATATTGACTATACTAGAGTCTCAGTGCGGGCATAGTTTAGTGGTAAAACCACAGTCTTCCAAACTGTTGTCGCGGGTTCGATTCCCGCTGCCCGCTTTAGCGAAATATGGAAATGGCAATACAGGCGCTTGTACTGGGTCTAAAGTGAAACCAGAGACGCGCTGGTGACAAGCAATCTCGACGGACATGGGTCTAGACAACGCAATACAGCTAAGCTGCTGCAGTTCGTCAGAAAGATGAGCGAAAAACCAAGGACAGCGCTGCGCCCTGCGACCCTAAGACAGGACAAGCACAGATGACTCAGCTATAACAGGCACTCTGACCAGAATAAGGCGCAGGTGTTACCTTATCAGCTAAGAACTTGGTAGATTTAGCAGCTCAACCCTAGCACTCACAATCAGTATCAGGCGTGTACTTGCCTAGTCAAGGCCCATGAGTCGTTGGGTTAAAATAAGTATTTAGCTTATGGTATGGTAGTTCTTTGGGCGGATGGCGGAATTGGTAGACGCAGCAGACTCAAAATCTGCCGGTGGCAACACCTTGCGAGTTCGAGTCTCGCTCTGCCCATACGGAACACGCAAACGACGATGGGAATGGGGATAGGGCCACGTGGATGGTAGGATGAAAACCTAAATTTCGGCGGTTACGATGGCAACTATCTCCAAGTTACTCATTGCGAACCGGGGCGAAATTGCGGTGCGCATCTTACGCTCCTGCGTGGAATTGGGCATCAAGACGGTGGCGGTGCATTCCACAGTAGACCGGCCTTGCTTGCATGTGCAACTGGCGGATGAAACGGTGTGTGTAGGGGAAGCCCCTAGCGCCAAAAGTTATCTCAATATCCCCAACATCATTGCTGCTGCCTTGACCCGTAATGCAACTGCCATTCATCCAGGCTATGGGTTTCTAGCGGAAAACGCGCGGTTTGCGGAAATTTGCGCCGACCATGACATTATTTTCATCGGCCCCACGCCCCAGGCCATTCGCGCGATGGGTGACAAATCCAACGCTAAACGCACGATGCAACAGGCAGGCGTACCAGTGATTCCCGGAAGTGAAGGGTTACTAACCGACGAAACGACAGCGTTGCGGGTGGCCCATGACATCGGCTTCCCAGTCATTATTAAGGCGACAGCCGGCGGCGGCGGTCGAGGAATGCGCGTCGTGCGGCAGCCAGAAGACTTCCAACGAGCGTTTTTAGCGGCGCAAGGAGAGGCAGAAGCAGCATTCGGCAATTCGGGAGTCTATCTAGAAAAGTTCATCGAACGCCCGCGTCATGTAGAAATTCAAATCCTGGCGGACCAGTATGGCAATGTGGTTCATCTAGGAGAGCGGGACTGTTCGGTGCAGCGGCGGCATCAGAAGCTCTTGGAAGAAGCCCCCAGCCCGGTACTAACCCCAGAATTACGGGAAGAGATGGGTCGCCAAGCGGTGCGGGTTGCCCAGGCGATTGGCTATGTCGGTGCTGGCACAGTGGAATTTTTGGTGGATAAGCACGGGCGCTTTTATTTCATGGAAATGAACACTCGTATTCAGGTGGAACATCCGGTGACGGAAATGATTACAGGTTTGGATTTAATTGCCCTGCAAATTCGCATTGCCCAGGGAGAACCCCTACCGTTTCGCCAATCAGACATTACCTGGCGTGGCCATGCGATTGAATGTCGTATCAATGCTGAAGACCCCGAGCATCAATTTCGTCCCTGTCC
>JANWVM010000049.1 GCA_025056115.1 Gloeomargarita sp. SKYG116 | reverse complement strand
AGATCACTGGAACTCTTCCCAATCAGGAACGGCTCTTGCAAATTGACCCCCGGCTACTGTCACCTTTGCCGGAAGGAGCAAGGCAATTTGCCGAAGCGGAGTCCATTCGGGAAGCGGCCCAAGGGGCGAAAGACTTTGCTAACCTCTTGCCCGAAGGGTCGCAAGTCAACGTCGAAGAACTCAACCCGCGCAACCGGAATCGGCAACGCCAGGTTCCAGAATCAGCCTCCCGCCAGCAGAAGCATCCCCACCATCCCCGCTATCCAGGCGACCGAGGGGACTATGGCTTCATGGACCGGCTGGAGTCGCATCGGCAGCGGCTCAGGACTGGTCATGCTCCTCGCAATGATGCAGGTGCCCAACGCCGTAACGCCGCTGATGGGTTTCGATCAACTAAGCTGCCGAGTCGGGATGGCTTGACGAGACAGGATGATGGTGGTCGTGGCGGCAGTGATCACCACTGGATACCTGTCGGTTTCGCCAAGCGCGAATCCACAGACACCAGGACAACTTACGAAACGACTGGTCATTACGCAGGTTACAAAGTCACGTATGAGCAGTATCCTGATTCTGGCGTCCAAATTACAAACGTCACTACACCAGATGGCAGGACCTACCACATTGAATGCACACGTCGAGGTAATGGCGAGTACAACATCCGGATTTACCACGTCAACCAAAAAGGAAAAGTAGAACTTATCGCCAGGAACACCACAGACAGGCCATTGGACACGGAGGGAAACACAGAGGTTTCATGGTTGATTCGCTATGACCGTGGGGAAATTGATATTCATGGGCGACCCAGGAATCGTCACCAAAGTGACTGTGCTCCTGACGGACCCTGCGGGGGAGCAAACGCTCCGGCGCCTTGGGAGATAGCACCGGGAGTGTTTGGGCACCTGCGTCCTAAAACACCTATTGAACAAGTCATGGAGCAAGACCGCCCCGGTGCTCATGTTCTCCCTCCCCGCGATGGTCATGACACCCAAGGTGTTGGGCTTCGGATTCAACTCGACGAGCGCATTCCGGTTTGGAATCCCGGCTTTGAACCTCCAGGGCGCGCGTCTGGCCCTGATCCGTCCCGCATTGACCCATTCGGAGGAGCGCGTGTAAACCCCGGGCCACGTCCTATGGGTCCTTAGTCCTGCAGGATTATCCAGAATCGGCAAACCCACTTTACGCCGGGCCTGCTGAAACACAGCGGGTCTTTTTTTGTGCCTAGTGGGAGCATCAAGAACGGGCTTACGTTTTGCAACCCAGGATATGGTATGCGCTTACGAAGTTACAGGGTTGATTTTCCATAGAGTGCGACTGGGATTGGCTTTTTGTTATCAAATAAACTGCCGCAGGGTTGCTAGTAATTCCGGTTCCAAATAGGGCTTGGTTAAATAAGCATTACAGCCTAAATTTCGAGCCACTTGCTGGTGTTTCTCTCCTGCTCGCGACGTCAGCATGATGACTGGCAGGTTGGGGTAGTAGCCTTCTTGGCGGCAAATACTCAAAAACTCAAATCCATTCATGCGCGGCATTTCCACATCACAAACAACCGCCTTGATGCTCGGATGTTGCGCCAGGATTTCTAGCGCTTCTCGCCCGTCTGCGGCTGTATAGACTTGGTAGCCATGTTTGGTTAACGTTTTGCTCAGCATTCCCCGCATGGTCAAGGAATCATCCACAACCAAAATTTCAGTTTGACGGACTGTACGAATGGGCGCCTTGGGAACCACAACCCCTATATCTGGCGTGCGTAACCAGCGTTGCACTAAAGCACTGGCATCTATCACCGGCACTAAACGCCCATCCCCCAGAATCGTACAACCATACACATACGCCGGTGCCGAAAACAGGCCGCTCAATGGCTTAATCACCAAATCCTGCTCTAGTAAAATCTGGTCAATTTCTAGCCCGTAAATCTCCTCCCCCATATTGATTAATAGAAGGGGTTGTCCTCGCCCTGCCGGTAAGTTCTCGCCTCTAGTCATTCCTGTTGGCCACCGCACGGGATAGCGATATTCCAAAACTGAGGGGGCAATCACCGGCACCAACCGTCCCTGCCAGCGGTATAACCGCCGTCCTTGCACAGTTACCCAGGCATCCTCGGTAACACTGACAATGCCCGCCAAACTGTCCACCGCCAGCGCCAATAATCGCTGCTCTAACTGAAAAACCAGCAGTTTGGTAATCGTTAATGTCAGCGGCAACCGAATGGTAAAGGTAGTGCCCCGGCCAGGTTCACTACGGACTTGAATAGAACCTTTTAATTCCTGAATTTGTAAGCGCACGACATCCAAACCTACCCCCCGCCCTGATAAATCACTCACGGTGGCGGCAGTGGAAAATCCAGGCGTAAACAGGCAATTCAAGAGTTCAGACGTGCTAACTTGGGCCGCTTGTTCGGGAGTGAAAATTTTTTGTTCAATAGCTTTTTGGCGCACCCGCTCAAAGTCAATCCCCCGCCCGTCATCACGTACTACGATGTAGGTTTGATTACCGCGATAGTACGCCTGGATTTCAATGATTCCCTCTGGTTTTTTGCCCTGCTGAATGCGTATATCTGGCGGTTCGATGCCGTGGTCAAACGCATTGCGCACTAGGTGCACCAGGGGGTCACTCAATTTTTCTAATACGGCTTTGTCAACTAATGTATTCGCCCCTAGCAAGCGCACTTGGACTTGTTTGCCGTATTGGACGCATAAATCCCTCACCATGCGGGGAAAACGTTGCAGGATTTCGTTGAGGGGCACCATGCGCATCCAGAGCAAGTCCCCGCGAATTTGCTTGAGCGTCTGTTGTTTTTTCCGCCAGTTCTCTTGGGCTTGCTGAGTTATCAGGCTCACATCCCGCATGACTTCCGATACTTGCGCTATTTCCTCAATGACGGTTTGCACAGAGGTGTAGATTTGGTTGTAGGAGTCCATCTGCAGGGGGTCAAATTCTGGTTTTTCTTTAGCGCTTTGGGTTGAAACTAGGGTCAATTGGTCGGCAGCATCCTGTAGCATCCGGCTGAGGGTTTCTAACTTGTTGAGCCGTTGTCCAAATTGCTGGACTAGTTGCTGGATTTGTTGCTGATACAAAAACGAACCGTTCTCTTGAATCACTAGCTCGCCAATGAGGTTGTTCAAACGCTCCAAGCGCTGTACTTCCACGCGCACATTGCGGGGGGCAGCAGCTAGTTCTGGTGCTGGTGTTTCCCGTGTTGGCAGCGGCATTTCTGGCGGGGGCGGGACAACGCGCGTGGTCTCACCCAAAAATGCTTGTAATTCAGGACTGACCGTGCCGCCCTGCTCTCGTTCACCGGCCATCACCTGCTCGTATCCCCGGCGCAAATCCCGTAACACCACCTCAACAATCGCTGGTGCTTGCTCCGGCTGCCGTTCCAAGGCCATCAACCCGGTTTGACAAATGGCGCGCCAGCCCGCCAAGTTCAACAACTCGCCCAGATTAGCCAAGACATCTAACTGGCTTTTCACGTCCGCCAGCCCCGTGTCCGTCGGTTGCGCCAGCCATTGCTCCAACGTAGTCAACCCCTGCTGGACATCGCCGCTGAAGATGGTCGCCGTCATATCCACACCCAAATCTTGGGACGACGGCACATAGGTTTCGCCTGGAGTTGACGCCGCAGGGCCAAGGATGGCTTCTAGGTGACGAAACGCCTGTTCCGCCTGCTGTAACACCGCATCCGTGTCCACTTCGATGCCGCCTAGACGGGCTTGCAGGGGTTGGCGCAAAGTGTCAAAGGCCCGCAGCAGGGCTTCTTCCAAGGCGATATCCACCGTTCCCGGCCATTGGTAAAGCGCTTGCAGAGCATTTTCCAACCGGTGAGCGATGACTTGAATCACCCGCCACCCTACGGTTGCCGCACCGCCCTTAATCGAATGGGCTGCCCGCATCAAGCCGTGAATGTGAGGAATGTCATGGTGTTGACGTAGAGCCAGCAATCCCGTTTCCAATTCCTGGAGAAGTTCCTGGGCTTCCTGGGCGAAAAACTCTAGGGCTTCTGTGTTGACATCTGCCGGGGGCGGAAGAGGCGGGCCAGTCCACGTGGAATCAGTCGTAGGGGTTGTCTGCTCTCCGCTAAGGTCATGGGTTTCATCAGCAGGCGCAATGGATTCTGAGTTGGCAATCTCTTCCCAGAACGCCAAAGACTCGATGGTTGCTTGCTGGTTTTCTGGCAATGTCACCTCGGCGTCAATCGGGCCAACAACTCCTGGTTCCTCAGGAGTTACGGTAGCTGGATGCGCTATTTCCTCCCAAAGTGCCAGCGAGTCAGTTGCAGATGCCTCTGCCTTCGCGATACGGCCAATCTCCTCCCAAAAGGATGTATCAATTTCAAGTGCAGCCGGTTGGGAATCACCGTGCAGTTCATCCCCAGGCGATAGCAAGGCAGACCAGCCATCATCAACAGGTGGCGGCTGGGGAACCCCTGCAATTTCCGGGGAAGCCATGGGTTCAAAATCAACAGGGGGTTCTTGGGTATCTGCTGGGCTTTCCGGATGTGGAGGCGACGCCGCTTCGACGAAACTGCCGATTTCTTCCCACACAGATAAGGGCGAGGTGATTGCCGCTTCCCCAGGAGAGGCCTCATCTCCCCCAAATGACGATAACTCTGGGCTGTTCTCCCCATCCAACGGCGGTTCACTCAGGGCAACGAGTTCAGGATCGGGTTCAGGATTTTGTTCCATCCTTTCCAAATCGCCAAGGGCTAGTGCACCAATCGCCACAGCTTGGTCGGGATGGTAAGTCAGGGCGGCCAGTGCTAAGCGGCTAATTCGCACCAGCGCTGGAAAGTTCAGCATTTCCCCCAAGCCGGCCAATACATCAAATTGCGCCCGTAACTCTCCCAGCAAAAGGGGGGAATCGGGTTGGGCCAGCGTCGCACGGATTTCGGCAATTTTAGGCGCAATATCGGTCTCAAAAATGGTGCGGGCAATGTCAACGTGTAATTCGGCTGAGGTCATGGGTTCAACCGTCTGCGGCACTGGCCCTAGAATTTCCGTTAATTGGCCGTAGATGACTTTGGCGCGCTCGAGGCTGAAATCGGCATCACATATCCCTGTTTTGAGCCACTGGGCCAAGGGCAACCGCAAACAGTCAAATCCCTGCAACAGTAAATCTTCAATCAGGGCAATGTCGGTATCAGGACGGGCGGTGAGGGTCTGCAACACCTCTTCTAAACATTGCGCCAGGGTTTGAATGCTGCTCATGCCGAGGCTCGCAGCGCCTCCCTTGAGTGAATGGGCTGCCCGCACCAGGCGATAGTACGCTGCTGCCGAATGCTCCCGCCGTAAATTCAATAAGCCCGCTTCCAGTTCGGCCAACAATTGCGTTGCCTCAGCCCGGAAACAAGCAACAATGTCATCAGCGGGCAGGTCAGCCATGGGAATTGGTTATAAAAGGCGACAGAACTGGTTTTATTCTTCCTTGCCCGTAATCTTGAACAAGCGCCCTGCCGAGGATTCACCCGTGAGCTTGATCAACACAAACCCTGCCGCGACCCCCACCAAAACCATCGCGCTAAGCACAGCGGCATGACTCCAAATTTCTGCTGCCATTGGCGTTAACCCATCTCTTTTTCAACACTTTGCTACCATCATAGCCGAAAGACCAGTCTAGTACCCATGAATTCGTCCCAGGCGAGTTCCTGGATAAAAATGGCCGAGAATTTGCAGGTAATTGTACTGCCGTTTCGCTAGTTCATAGGCCCGTTGTTGACTCATGCCTCGCCCTCCGAATACATCCCGGACGATGTTATCGTTAGCTGCGTACTGGGTTAAGACCACGCCCCCGCGATAGGTGAGGATTTGACCACGAGTTGCGTCAACGGCGGCGCGAGTGCTGGGTCGTTCGGAGCGCAGGCCCTTGTACACTTGGTGGCGTTCGGTCGTCCCCAAATCGTAATACGTATCTGCCGGTCGGATGCGCTTGGTGACGGCATAGGAACGGGCAGCGACGGCTTGGGCTTGTAACGCGGCTGTCGGCCAGTGGGCGTACATTTCCGCTCCCACCACGCTGTAGAGGTACTCTTCCAAATCCACGTAGTTAATCACACTCAACCCGTCACGGGCCAACAGCAACAGCCGTCCCCGGTACCACCCGTCCCCTGCATACACATAGCCGCCATGACTGGGTTGCAACCAGAAAAAGGGCGCCCGTTGACCCGCTATGTGAACCAGACCGTTTCTGGCTTGCGCTTGGATGCGTCCCAGGGGGGGAATCGCCATCACTGGCCGTCCGTAGGCGTCAATGACATGGCCGGGGGTGGACGTTCCGAGGGTAATAGGGTGGTGGGTGCGAGTCAAAAACACGCGCATCGTGACCGCAGTATAGCCCGCCACCGGCCAGCCTGCTCCGATCATGACACTCATGACACCGGCAGCCCACCCCATCCACAAACGCATCGCTACACCTCACACCTGATAGTTCCAACTATAAGTCCTATAACCGAGCTATCTATGGTTGTCAGCCCTTAGGTCGCAGGGCACGGCCCCGCCTTTGGGTTTTCTCTCCTCTCTCTGACAAACTAAAGCAGCTTGGCTATATAAGTCGAGGATGAGCCGTTTCTAACCCGCTGGTGGTCATTCCGCTCTGGGAACGATAGGCTAAGAAAGGAGGCCCCTTTATTGTTAAGATTAGGTTAAAACGTAAAACGTGTTACCAAACTCATGAACTTTGTATCGGACAAGCCAGAAGAAGCTTGCGGCGTCTTCGGGGTGTATGCGCCGGGGGAAGAGGTCGCCAAGTTAGCTTACTTCGGTCTATACGCGCTCCAGCATCGGGGGCAGGAGTCCGCCGGAATTGCGACGTTTGACCGGGGCCAAGTGCATTGTTACAAGCAAATGGGGCTGGTTTCGCAGGTATTCCGGGAGGACATTTTGCGGGAATTGCCAGGGCAGTGGGCGGTGGGGCACAATCGGTACTCCACTACAGGCAGTAGTCGCGTGGTGAATGCGCAACCGGTGGTGGTCTCGAGTCGGTTGGGCGCTTTGGCGCTGGCCCACAACGGCAATCTGGTCAATACGCTGGAACTGCGCCGCGCGTTGCCCGCAGAACGGTACCCCCTCCAGGCAACCACAGATTCCGAAATCATGGCCCAGCTCTTGGCGCAAGCGGTGGACGCCGGAGCTGATTGGGTGACTGGCGCCATCCAGATGGCTCAGCAGTGCCAGGGAGCGTTTAGTTTGGTTATCGGCACGCCAGAGGGGTTGCTAGGATTGCGGGATAGCTACGGCGTGCGACCGCTGGTGCTGGGGACGCTGGGGGAAAAAGGGTTGGTGCTGGCTTCGGAAACCTGCGCGCTGGATATTATCGGGGCAGATTACCTGCGGGAAGTGGAGCCGGGCGAATGGGTGTGGATCACCCCTGATGGATTGACCTGCGGCCAGTGGCAGCCAGCCCAGCGAAAATTATGTGTCTTTGAGATGATTTATTTCGCCCGCCCGGACAGTGTGATGGAGGGACGCAGCCTGTATGCCTATCGGCGGCGGTTAGGCGAAATCTTGGCCCAGGAAGCGCCGGCAGCAGCGGATTTGGTCATTCCGGTTCCCGACTCAGGGGTGCCCGCAGCGATTGGTTATGCCCACGCCAGCGGTATTCCCTACGCCGAAGGGTTGATCAAAAATCGCTACGTGGGGCGCACATTTATCCAGCCGACCCAGACGATGCGGGAAACGGGTATTCGCATGAAACTGAACCCGTTGCGGGATGTCCTGCAATCCCAGCGGGTGGTGGTGGTGGATGATTCGATTGTGCGGGGGACGACCAGCCGGAAATTGGTACGGGCGTTGCGGGAAGCTGGCGTGCGGGAAGTCCACATGCGCATCTCGTCCCCACCTGTGACCCATCCCTGCTTCTACGGCATTGATACCGACAACCAAGACCAACTGATTGCCGCTCGCCAATCCGTGAGTGAAATTGCGGCCCATTTAGAGGTGGATTCCCTGGCGTACTTGAGTTGGGAGGGGATGCTCGCCGCCACCGGTCAGTCGCCCCAGCGGTTTTGCTCAGCCTGTTTCACTGGCGACTATCCGATCCCGGTTCCCGATGCCCTCAAACGTTCCAAATTTATGCTAGAGCGGGTTTAGCTACCAGGCGGTGTGGGGGAAGAACGTCGTTGCCGGCGCGCGCGATACAGCCACCCAAGCCCCAACGCGGGCAGGAGCCAGTAGGGACTGAAGACCACAACCCACAGGGCAAACTGGATCAGGCCGGTGGTGAACAGACCCAGCGCTGTTGTCGCTTGCCGCCACGTTTCGCCTAAACGCTCACCCAACGAGGGAGATTTAGCCACGGCAGTAACCAGATTCAACCGCAGGCGGGCATAACGCACCCGGTTTTGTAAATTCGCCCGCTGGGCGTCTAGTTGTTCAATTTGTTCCCGCACCTGACTGAGTTCCTGGGCCACCTTCAACACATCCCCCACCGAACCGGAACGCTCCATAATTCTGAGCAACATGGTTTCGGTGCGACGGAGATTGCGCAGGCGTGCGTCCAAATCCACCAATTGAGAACTCACATCTTCCGCCGTCACCTGCCGGCTCTCCAGCGTGCCTAGACTGGCCAAACGGTCGAGCATCTCCTCCAATCTTGGGGCAGGGATTTGCAGTTCCAAACTCAACCGGCGCACGTCCCCCACCACCCCGCTGTCATCCAGATTCAGCACTTCGCCCCCGGCTTGGCGCACCCACGCGATGGCCTGTTGACTCGCGGCTGCCACATCTGAGACTTTGAGAGATAAATTCGCTGTTTTAATGAGCTGCGTCGCGGTCGGAACCGCATCAGCCGGAGCCGCCATGGTTTTTGCTGGTACGGCCTGGGAAACTGCTTCTGACTGCCGGATTGGCAAGTCGGGTTCAGCCCGGAATGTCGCGCAACCGACTAACCCTAGCCCGAGCAACAGTGGCCACACCTGGCGTTTCATTGGGCCAAATCCATCAGCCGGTTCAAGTTATCGTTGCTACCAATAACCCACATCATCATCCCCTCTTCCAACGGTGCCGTGGGATTGGGATTGATTTCAAAGTGGGAACCGGGGCGACCCACCGCAATCACGCTGATCCCATATTCATTGCGCAGCTTCAAATCCACAATACTTTTACCCACAAAGGCTGGCGGCACTTTTACCTCCACAATGCTGTTTTCGGGGTCCACTTCCAATCGCTCAATAATGTTAGGACGGACGAGCGAGCGCGCCAATTGTTCCCCCATTTGTTTTTCGGGATAGACCACCCGCGTCGCCCCGACTTTTTCCAATAACCGCCCGTGAATATCTGACGACGCCTTGGCAATGATATTGGGTACGTTTGCCTCTCGGAGGTTCAACGTGGTGATCACGCTCTGTTCTATATAGTTACCAATCGCCACGATCACCGTTTCAAACTCAAAAAACCCCGCTTCCCTCAAGGCTGCCGGGTCCGTCGTGTCGAGTTCAACGGCGTGGTCCACAATCCCTTCTTCTACAATGGCCGCCACCAAGTCCTCCTTCTTGTCCGCCCCCAGTACCTCACAGCCCATACTCTTAAGGGTTCGGCAAACTGACCGACCAAACCGGCCCAAGCCGATGACACCGAATTGTTGTCCATGCCCATGCCGACGACGTTGCCAGAACGCTTGCATGGTGCTTCCGTAAGGTGGTTAGCTCTACCCTACCAAAAAAGTTTCCTCTGGATAATGGGTGCGCAAGGGACGGGGTTCACTCACAATAGCCGCCATCAACAACAGCACGCCAATCCGGCCCACATACATGGTCAGGATAATAAACAACTTGCCAGAGAACGTCAGTTGACTAGTAATGCCCGTTGACAAGCCTACTGTGCCAAAGGCCGAAACCACCTCAAACAAGAGCGCCAGAAACCCGTGGTCCTGATTCGCCTCCGTCAGCGATAACAACGTCACCATCACCATCACCACCCCCAGCGACCCAATCAATACCGCAATCGCCTTGTAAATCAACACCGGCGGAATTTCACGTTCGTAAATAATCACCTCATCGTGCCCCCGTAAAATCGCCCGCGTCGCCCGCACCAGCACCCGTACTGTCGTCGTTTTGATGCCGCCACCCGTTCCACCCGGACTGGCCCCGATAAACATCAACACCATGGTGATCACCAGCCCCGTCACCGTCATTTTGCCTACATCAATCGTGTTAAAACCGGCTGTGCGGGGCGTGACGGCATGAAACCAAGCAGCCCACAGTTGTCCCGAAAAGGGCAATTGCCCCAAAGTCGCCGGATTGCGAGCCTCCACCGCCCAAAACAGCAATGTGCCGACTAGCCACAGAAACAAACTGGTTGTCACTACCACCTTGGTATTCAAGCTCACCGGTTGCCGCCGCCGGAACCAATGCCACAAGTCCGATAGCACCGGGTAACCAATCCCCCCCAGCATGATCAAAACCGAAATCACCCCCACCACCGGCCCCGACTGCTGGTAACGCATCAAACTATCCGGGAATAAGCTAAAACCGGCATTGTTGAAGGCGCTAACACTGTGAAAAATCGCCAGCCACAACCCCCGCCCCCAGCCGTACTCCCGCCGAAACACTGACCACAACACCAAAGCCCCGATGGTCTCCATGACAACCGTTGCCGCCAAAATCAGCCGCAGTAACCCCTGGATGCCCCCAATGCCACTCTGGTCGAGCGCATGCTGAATTGCCAGTTTGTCCTTCAGCCGGAACCGCCGTCCCAACGCCATAAACAACAAAGTCATCGAGGTCATGTAACCCAAACCACCAATTTGTACTAACAAAAGCAGTATAATCTGCCCCAGGAGTGAGTAATATGTACCGACATCTACGACGGAGAGGCCGGTAACGCAGACGGCGGAAGTGGCTGTGAATAGGGCAGTGACCGGATCGCTCCACTGGTGGGTTTGGGTTGCCCAGGGGCCGAGAAGCAGGAGCATCCCCATACTAATCACCAGCAAAAACCCAAGACAAATCGTGCGGGCTGGGGTCATAATGGGGTACTAGGGTGGCTTCCTAACCCTTTATACATGAACAGTTGGTCTGCGCTTGGTCTGATCCTGGTTCTGACGCTCATTAACGGTCTATTTGCCATGTCAGAACTGGCGATCATTTCCGCTCGCAAAACCCGTCTCCAACAGCAGGCAAACGAAGGAAACCACCGTGCCCAAGCGGTCCTGGATTTAGCCAGCCACCCCACTCGCATGCTTTCAACCATCCAGATTGTGATCACGCTGGTGGGCATCCTGATTGGGGCTTTCGGGGAAGCAACCTTGGGCAATCACCTGCAAGCCAGTCTAGCCCAAATTCCCTTGCTTAGGCCCTACGCCCATGTACTTTCGACCTTGCTGGTAGCCATTGGGAGCACTTACATTGCCCTAGTTTTCGGCGAGTTGGTGCCCAAGCAGGTGGGGTTGAGCTATCCCGAACCAATTGCCATGTTTGTAGCCAGGCCCCTAGCAGGACTATCGCGATTGATGGCGCCGCTGGTAGCCGTACTGAGTTGGTCAGCCCAGGCCATCCTAGCGCTCATGGGAATTCAACCCGTGCAGGAACCGCAAGTGTCCGAGGAAGAAATCAAACTGTTGCTCCAGCAGGGGACGGAAGCGGGCACCTTTGCCGAGTCAGAGCAAGACCTAGTCGAACGGGTATTTCGGCTAGATGACCTACGTATCAATGCGTTGATGACCCCCCGCCCCGACATCGTTTGGCTCGACCTGGAAGACCCGCCTAGTAAAAATCAGGAAGAAATTCTCAACCACCCCTACTCACGTTTCCCTGTTTGTCAAGGCGACCTCGACCACGTGCTGGGAATTGTATCAGCGGAAGATTTGCTGGCCCAAGCCCTGCGCGGCGAACCCTTTGACCTGACGAAACACCTCAGCCCGCCCCTGTATGTACCGGAAAACACCCACGCGCTGAAAGTCCTGGAATTATTACGACAATCTGGCTCTCCCATGGCGCTGGTGGTGGACGAATACGGCGTGATTCAGGGGCTGGTGACCCTCAAAGACATCATGGAGGCCATCATTGGGGATATTCCCTCAACCGACGACGAAGACGAACCGACGGCGATTCAACGCGAAGATGGTTCCTGGCTGGTGGATGGACTCATGGGCATTGAAAAATTCCAGGAACTCTTTAATATTCCCGAACTTCCCGAAAATCGCTCCTACCACACCTTGGCTGGGTTAATCATTGACCATCTGGGGCACATTCCCCACGTGGCCGAACATTTCGAGTGGGCAGGGCTAGAATTTGAAATAGTAGACATGGACGGCAATCGCGTGGACAAAGTTTTAATCACCTGCCCCCAGCTCTCCAAGTAACATGCTATGATGAGCTACTGCTGCGGGCGTAATTCAGTGGTAGAATGTCAGCTTCCCAAGCTGAACGTCGTGGGTTCGAGTCCCATCGCCCGCTTCCCCCATAAAGCCGCCAAAACCCGCACCAGACGAGACTCTAGCTGAAAACGCCGTCAGTACATCAAAAGTAGGGATTAGTACAGAACCGTAGTGTGTTATAGGATTTTGGGTGTAAGATTGGTGTAGCCAAGTGTAGGGTTACACCGATGAAGCGGGCGCCCAAGGGGGCGGTGGTACTCATTAACTCCAATGGGCGGTTGCAGGCGCGGTTTCACTGGCGGGGCAAGCGCTGGTACTGGAGTTTAGGGGTAGCCGATACGCCGATGAACCGGCGTCTTGTGGCCGGGCGGGTGGCGGCGCTTGAGCGGGATTTGGTTCTGGGGGAGTTTACAGGGGACTTCAGCAAGTACGAGCCACAGGCGGCGGTTACACCAGTTGTTACACCAATGCCGCGCTTGCTGGATTTGTGGGACAAGTTTGTGGAGTACAAGCGCCCCCAGTTGGCAATTTCCACGCTGCAAAAGGTTTACGGGCGCTATGGGGAACTGCTGAGCCGGTGCCCCTACCAGCAGCTAGAGCAGGCGACGCAAATCAGAGATTGGATAGTCCAGACACAGCCGCCAATTACTGCCAAGCGATTGCTTCAGCATCTGGCCGCCTGTGGGAAGTGGGCGGTTCACTCTGGCCTGCTGGAGACAAACCCGTTTGCAGGTATGGCTACTACCATCACCATCCCCAAGAGTGACAAAACCGACGAGATTGATCCATTTGCCGCCGATGAGCGGGACGCCATCATCCAGGCGTTTGAGCAGTCGCCCCACTACCGGCACTATGGACCCCTAGTCAAGTTTTTGTTTTTGACGGGATGCCGCCCGGCGGAAGCACTGGCGCTGGAGTGGAGTCATATCCAGGACGGGGTTATCCACTTTCAGCAAACAACCGTCAATGGCCAGCGGGGTGTCATCAAGCGTGGCCTTAAAACACAGGCGGCCCGCAAGTTTCCTGTTAACCGGCAATTGCAAGCGCTACTGGACAGCATTCCCCGCACGTCGCATCTGGTGTTTCCATCCCCAACCGGTCGGCTGATTGACTGGACCAACTTCCAAAACCGCGCCTGGGCCACTTGCCTAAAACAGGCGGGGGTGCGTTACCGCAAACCCTATCAGGTACGGCATACGTTCATCACGATGGCCCTGCAGCGGGGTCTGTCGGTTCAGGACGTGGCCAAGCTGGTGGGCAATAGCGCGGAAGTCATCTACCGGCATTATGCAGGGGCGAGTCGGGAACTGGTGGTACCGGAGTTGTAACGATGCAGTATGAAGGATTAAAACGCTATATCGTGCGAACCATGATTCATAAGGTTTTTGAGAAACTTTATGGTTCTTACACGATTTCAGAAGAAAATGAAACCAAGATGAATCAATATCTGGGAATCACGACTGAGGAATTGGAAGCGGTCAACAATAGCATTAGTGAATATATAAAATGCAGAGCAATTCCTTTAGTTCCTAAATATCAAAACAAAGCTTGTTACATCAATGGTTACCGTGTCAGTAAACACACTCTAGCTGACCAGGGCGGCGGGACAATTCAAATTTTGACAGAGCGACTCATTGACTATCGCCTACCCCAAGAACTACAACAATTTGGGGCTGTCGTCGCATATTTGATCGTTGATGACTACACCGACCAGATTTTGGATCAATGGCAAACTCAAGGCATAACGCTGGCTGATGTGGCAAACATCATAGGCAAACCCGCTGATGTTCTGGCCGCACATAAACTCTCAAAACTCCAAAAAGAAATTCTCATTAACATCCGACACAAAGCCCTAAAGATCAGGAGCTATGCCCCGCCCCACACCACTAAAGTCCCCTGGAACGCCTCGGAATTAGCCCCGTCAACCCACAGGGCACATGCCAGTCGGTGCCTCAGAGAACTGCAAAAACGGGGATTACTCAAGCTACACGGAGAAAAGCGGACAACACACGTCCAGCTAACTCCGACTGCGACAGCACTGTTAATTCGCCTACTAGAAACTGGTAACAACAAGTAGTTAAAAACTGGTAACACCAACTCTCAAAAAACGCTCTATTATGGAGTCGTAGTGCATTCTACTGGTATCTATGACTCAAACAAAACTGGTAACATACGGGTTTCAACCCATCAGGCGATTTTGTGAGTTGGTCGGGGTCAAACCGCACTGGGCGCGGGATTTGCGGTTGAAGGGCTTGCTGATTGAGGGGGTTCACTATCAACGTTGTCCGGGCATTCGGGGGTTTCTGTACAACGTTGAGTTATTACAGGATTTCATTCAGTGCGGGGGCAACTTGGCCTTACATCAAAGGAAAATTGATGAATTTTTGGCTCAACAGAAGCTCAGGAAACAGCGGGCAGCTAGAGTGAGGACTCAATCATGATTCATACAAAAGAACAACCCCCAGGGGCAAACTGGGGGGCAGGAAATACAAACATGAATGAACTGTCACACTTTCAGTATAGTAGCCCGCGTCGTCCGTGCTCTGTGTGCGGTCGGACCAAAGACGCAGATTGCCGGTTAACAGGCGATGGGCTGGTTTTGTGTCACACTGTTCGGCATTTGCGGAAAGGGGAGACGCTCCAGGGGCACGATGGCCAAACCTGGGTCTGTGTGAAGGAGTCAGACCCGCAAGATTTATGGACAACCTTCAAGATTCACCAATCCCCCTGGGTAAAACCAACCCGTCCGGCTGGGGAAAGCATCTACGAATACCCTGACCGCCAGGGAAATCCCCTGGTGCGTGTCAAGCGAATTGATGATGGTCAAGGTCGCAAGCGCTTCATCCAGGAGCAATGGGATGGCCACCAGTGGCGCAAGGGGCTGAGTGGTGTTGAC
>JANWVM010000048.1 GCA_025056115.1 Gloeomargarita sp. SKYG116 | reverse complement strand
AAAAAACGTGTTGTTCGAGAGGCCGTCAGTGTATAGTGAAACCCAGCTCTGATGGGAGACTCCAGTCGTGGCAATTGCGAGCATCAATCCCTACGACGGCACGGTATTACAGACATTTACCCCCTTAACCGACGCGGAACTGGAAACCAAACTGGCCCTGGCCGTCACTGCTTTTGCGACCTACCGGCGCTGGTCCCTCACCCAACGGGCGGCTGGGTTGTACCGTCTAGCCGATGCCTTGACCCAAGAACGCGAGCAGTGGGCGCGGTTAATGACGCTGGAAATGGGCAAACCCATTCAAGCAGCGCTCGCTGAAGTGGATAAATGCGCCTGGGTCTGCCGGTACTATGCCGAATGGGGCGCCGACTTTTTGCAAGACCAGGCTGGGCCGCTCGAACGTTTACCTGATGGCACCGTGGCCCAAACTTGGATTCGGCGGCAACCCCTGGGGCCAATCCTAGCCGTCATGCCCTGGAATTTTCCCTTCTGGCAGGTGTTTCGTTGTCTAGCGCCAGCGTTGATGGCAGGGAATGTCGTCCTCCTTAAACATGCGTCCAACGTCCCCCAATGCGCCCTTGCCATTGAACAACTTGTAACCCAAGCGGGTTTCCCTACCGGCGCTATGCAAACGCTGCTGATTCCTGGGGACCGCGTTGCCTCCCTCGTGGCCGACCCCCGCATCAAAGCCGCCACGCTCACGGGCAGTGAACCGACGGGGATGTCTCTCGCTGCGGCTGCTGGGCGCGCTCTGAAAAAGACGGTTTTAGAACTAGGGGGAAGCGACCCGTTTATCGTGCTGCCAAGCGCTGACCTAGACGCGGCATTAGCCACTGCTGTCACGGCCCGCTTGCTCAACAATGGCCAGTCCTGTATTGCCGCCAAGCGCTTGATTCTCCATGCCACAATTGCTCCTACCTTTTTGCCCCGCTTGGTTGAGCGATTTCAGGCCGTGAAGATGGGCAATCCCCTAGACGCAGCCACTGAACTTGGCCCGCTCGCCACCCAAGCCCAACGGGACGAACTCCACCGCCAGGTAAGGCAAATGCTCGACGCCGGCGCCAAATGCTGGTGTGGTGGGCACATTCCACCCGGGCCGGGCTACTTTTATCCCCCTACAGTCTTGAGCGACTTGCCCCCTAGCGCCCGCGACATCGAGTTTTTTGGTCCAGTTTTTCTGGTGTATGTGGTGCCCGACCTGGATGCTGCCATTCAACTGGCCAATGACTCGCCCTTCGGTCTGGGCGCTAGCGCTTGGACCCGCGACCCCCACGAACAGGAACGCCTCCTCAACGACCTCGAATGCGGCTCGGTCTTTATTAACGGCCTGGTGAAATCGGACCCGCGTTTACCCTTCGGCGGCATCAAACACTCCGGCTACGGTCGCGAATTAGGGGAATTTGGCCTACTCGAATTTGTCAACCTGAAAACCCTCTGGGTCAAATCATCCTGAGAACAGCCGTTAAAAAATATGACAAAAATAACCGGCAAAAACGCCTAATTGCGCTGTTGACCGCCATCTTTTTAGGTATAAATGCACAAGTATACGCCCTCTTTCTTGCAATCCTGTTACAGCGACTCGCCGCCCGGAGATAATTGGTCAAGATTTTTTAGAAAACTTTATTCCTAGGGCGAGAAAAGGGATGCTAACCTTAATTTCACATTCTTCTATGGTGTAGAAACTGGAGGTGTTTTTATGATTGGCAAAACGGTGCAAGTCAAGCCGGGAACCCGCAACCACAAAGGTTTTTTTGTGGATGAAGCCCCCTATACGTTGGTCAATATCAATCCCGCCGGCTGGGCCGTGATTTGTATTGACGATGCCATTTGCCATTTTGTCGACCCGGACGACCTAGAAATTACAGACAGCTAGTGACCCTCTCTTGCCAAATCAGAGCAGCAGCCCCTAGTAAACCCGCATCAGTGAGTGGAGAACGCACCAGGGGTACCTGGGCGGTAGCCATCGTTCGTTCCTGAACGGTCTGCACCAGGGATTGCCAGTAGAGCGACCCTGCGTCAATTACCGGTCCACCGATAATCACCCGTTCGGGGTTGAGGGTGTGCAACAGGTTGGTCAAGGCGGTTCCGAGCAGGCGGCCCGCCCGGCGCAGTAAATCTTGGGCCAAGGGGTGACCCTGGCGGGCTGCTTCTCCCACATCCTGAGCGTTAATTTCATGGGCTGCTGCAATGGGCCGATGGGTGAATTGCAAGAGACCGGCATCCCACAGGGTTTGGGCCAGTTGCGCTAAACCCGAGCCGGACGCAAACAGTTCCACGCAGCCCCAGTTGCCACAGCTACAGATTGGTCCTTGGGGGTCCACGCTCAGATGTCCCAATTCACCGGCTGCAAAGCCAGCACCGCGAAACACCTGGCGATTGATGACCACGCCGCCGCCGATCCCGGTGCCTATCACGAGATTGAGGAAGTGGTGACAATCTTGCCCAGCGCCAAACCACAATTCTGCTAAAGCCGCGCAGTTGCCATCGTTATCGACCCAGGCCGGTAGTTCTAAGCGCTGCCTCGCCCAGTCTCGCAGGGGCACCCGGTGCCAATCTGGCAGCAGAGCAGTTGCATCTACCACCTCTCCCCGCGCAAAATCTACCCGCCCACCCGTGCTAATGCCGATGCCGATGACCTTTTGACCCGCTTGTTCTGCCCAAGCTTGTCCCTGCCGCAGCAACGCCTCCATTTGCGCCAAAATGTCTAGGCGGGTTTTAGGTGTGGGTTGTTGGCGCTGATGCAGAAACACACCGCCCCGGTTGACCACCGCCATCCGCAGGCGACTTCCCCCCAAATCCACCGCCAGCACCCAATCGCCCGGGTCATCCACCTTCAGACAGCAACTCTTGCAAGCGTTTTAGCCCCTTTTTGAGATGGCGCGACACGGTCACCACACTCACCTTGAGGCAGTCTGCGACTTCTTTTTGAGTAAATTCATGGAAGAAGATGAACTCCAGAATCTCACGGGTGCGGCTTTCCAGATGGACCAGACACTGCTCCAGGCGAATGCGGTCTTCCTGAGCCAACTGAAAACTGCGGTATTGGGGGTCACACACTTGTTCCCCTAAAGAAAGAGGACGCCCCTCGTCGTCACCCACACACATATCCAGGCTAACCAGGGACTGGTTCTGCCAGGCCACCTGCGCTTCTTGCCACTCCTGAGGTGTAATGCCTAACTGCTGGGCCAATTCCGCCACGGTTGGTTCCCGCCCGTGCGCCTGCCGCCATTGCTGGCTGACTTGCGCCGCCCGTTGCTGGAGTTCCAACCATCGCCGTGGCAACCGCAGTAACGAACCTTGATCCCGCAGGTAGTGCTGGATGGCTCCCCGTACATAGGGCAGGGCAAAACTGCTGAAGGCCACGCCTCGTTCCACGTCAAACCGCTCAATCGCCTGGATCAGCCCCAACACCCCAACCTGAATCAGGTCTTCTAACGGCTCCCGACACCACTGACGAAACCGATGCGCTTCCCGGTGAACGAGACCAATATTTGCCTGTACCAGCCAATTCCGTAATTTTACTGACCCTGTCGCCCGGTATTCCTTTAGCCACGTCAGAGATTGGCTTTTGCGGGTGTCGTCCTGCTCCGATGCAACGATTGTTGAAGAGGGCATACGCCTAGGTTGATAAGACTACAGGCGCGGCAACCGCGACTTATCTACCCTCCTCAGTTTAACAAACCCCCTTCAACCGGACAACAGTGGTTCTACGGAGGTGACTACGGGGTATCCGTACAAACCCCTAGGCTGCTGGGCGGACGCGCGCGTAGAAGACCCCCCGAATTTTGACATCATGCGGTTCATGAGCGCCAAATTCCGTATCGGACGGCTGCTCACTCTCAAACGTCCCAGCAATTTCTCCAGTCGAACCATCCACTTGGGCCACCTGCAGGGAGAGATGCCCCTCAGCGACCTCCGCCATCTTCACGTTTGCCTTGGCGTACTCGGGGCTATCCCCTTGGGCTGGCAAAGCCACTGCCGTATCGTAGCCCGACGCCAACCCGCGGCCCTTGGGGTCCAAAAACAGCGCTGAGCGGTAGGGTGGGACTTTAAATGTTCCTTCAAAGTCAGTGGAGGTGTTGATCACCGTCGCACCCGGTTGACTCTGGGCCACCAACTCTTTAATCGTAAACAGGAAAGGTACCCGTTCTCCCCCTGGCAACTGCACCGTAATCGGCTGGAAATCAAACCCATCCTTCTCCTTGAGCGTCAAGACCCCATCGGGACTGACCTGCAACTCCGCCTCGACCGCGTCAATCGAAGTGGTCGTCCGGGTGAGCAGCTTGGCTGGCACAAAGGTTGGTTCTTGGCGCTTGGTTGCCGCTTCTTCCTTCACGAAAAAGCTCGTCGGCTCCAAGCACAAATCCGTCACCCGGTAGGTCTGGTTCGGTTCCAGGGTCAGCGACCCCCGCGCAAAATCACTCAACTGGGGACATTTGTTCGCTAGGCCCGTCCCCTTGACTTGCTCATAGGTCAGACTTTTGATCTGTTCATACGTCAAGCCTTCGGTCGTGGTCCCTACTGCTGCCGTCGAACAGGCCGAGATCAATGTCAAACAGCACATTAGCAGTACGGCCAGCAACGCGCGATACCCCATAGCCAACCTCCACAACACAACAGTCGTGGCCTTCTATTTTATCGTGAAAGGGGGGCGTTCTGGTCCGTTGGGCAAGATGGGGTCAGATCAGCGATCCACAGCCAGATGGCAGCAATGGGAATTCCCCAACTGAGGTCAGCCAATTGGCCACGCAGGCGCGGGTCAGGCATCTGACCACCCATGTAACGGTAAGGTTCGCCCCAGAGGGGTTGATGCATGCCATTCAGCGCCACTAATTGCCCCTGCTGGTTTAAGACCGGCCCACCGCTCATGCCCTTTTGGATTTCGTTGGTGTAGCCCAAGCGATATCCTCCCTCCAGTGGCTGGGGCAGAATCATCCGGACATGGCCTGTTGTTAGTACAAAACCTGGCTCTGGCTGCTGACCCGTTGGAAAGGGAAAGCCGGCGGCAAAGACGGGTTCACCAACTTCGGGTAAACGGGGTTGCGGGCAGGCCAAGTCATATCCCTGGGCGCTGGTGAACTCCAAAACCGCAACATCCGTGCTGGAGGACAAAGGCGGACGAACGCGAGCCGTGTACAGTTGACCATCAGGCGTGCGGACCTGATAGCGGCTGGCCTGGCTATCCCCGTCGAGAACGTGCTGGTTCGTGACCAGGGTATAGGTCTGACCACGGCGAGCCAGCAACACCCCAGACCCCCAGCTTTGTCCCACCCGCACCTGGACGGTGATACGGCGGGCCAGGCGAGTCAATTGATCCGGCGAGGAAGAGGAAACACGGCGCTGCCATTGCCAGAGGCCCCAGACCAGCAACAGCGCCAACCCACCTATCCAAAGGTAACGAGCCTTCAAGGTTCAAGGGGTCGATTCACTACCTTCCGCTTCCTGAAGAAATTCATTGAAGTCCACGTAGGGACGAGCCGTGGTTTCGTTGATGGGTCCAGAGGCGCGGGTGCGGATATTGAACAACTGGTTAATGACCCGCGTCGGGTTCGTGCCCGGTTTCAGGGTAAACAACAAGCCAGCGCACGGCCCGCCATGACTACGAGCGACGCAAACCACATTCTGGCCATTCATGCGCCCAGTGGTAATGAAGCTCAAACTGCCATCGTCGTAGTAGGCCTGGAAACGCTGGGAAACTTCCTGACAACGCCGCTCATTGGAGTAGCCACTTTCGGCAAATGCATCCGATGTCCAGCGGATGATGGGCACCACCCGGTTTCCTGAGCGGACGAGGGTGGCTGGCGCTCCTTGACTGGTGCCGCAGTAGAACGTGATCCGGCGGGGATTGGCCTGGGCCGCTGGTGCATGGACATGGATAAGCATCCCCAGCCAGAGAAACCCCAGCAACGCTCTACCGGCCCAACCGCAGGCATGAAACATGATTCTTACTCCCCTTAGCGACTTTTCTGCCCCTATTCTAGGAACAAACGGTTACTTAACCAAGGACGGATGTCGGGCGCCCTGGTTCCCGGTACCACTGGCTTAACGGATTTGATAAGATTTTCCAAGTTTCTTTAAATTTTTAGGATGAAGTCGTTGTGAGGCCTTGCTGTGGGCATGACCACCCTACCCCCGCTTCCCCAGGACCAGGTTGATTTACTCGTGCGCAACCAGCATCACGACCCGTTTGCCGTGCTTGGCCCCCATCCCGTCGAAGTGGACGGCCAGACCCAGTGGCACATCCGCGCCTATCTCCCCCATGCCCAGGCCGCTTGGGTGCTATGCCCGACGCTGCGCCAGGAATTCCCCATGACCACGCGGCAGGACCCGCATCTGTTCGAGTGCCTGTTGCCCTTTCGCGAATTACCCAACTACCAACTGCGGGTCATCGAGGGGGGACACGAGCGAGTATTTTACGACCCTTACAGTTTCAAAACGCCGAAATTAACCGATTTTGACCTGCATTTATTTGGGGAAGGGAATCACCACCGCATTTACGAAAAATTAGGGAGTCACATCACTGAAATTGATGGCGTGAAGGGGGTGTATTTCGCGGTCTGGGCGCCCAACGCTCGCAATGTGTCGGTGATTGGTGATTTTAATAACTGGGACGGGCGGTTGCACCAGATGCGCAAGGGGCACACCGGCGTGTGGGAATTGTTTATTCCTGGATTGGACGAAGGCACCAAATATAAATACGAAATCAAAAATTGGGAAGGGCATATTTACGAAAAATCAGACCCCTACAGTTTTCGCCAGGAAGTGCGCCCCAAGACTGCTTCAATTGTCACGAACTTAGATACTTACGAATGGGGCGACCAGGAATGGATGGAACGGCGACGCCATACGGACCCTTTGACCCAACCGATTGCCGTGTACGAAGTGCATTTAGGGTCGTGGTTGCACCGGGCCTTTGATGTCCCCACCCCCAACGGCGAAGAACCCGTCGCGGTATCGGAATGGAATCCGGGTGCTCGTTATTTAACCTACCGGGAGCTGGCCCACGAGTTGATTCCCTATGTCAAAGAGATGGGGTTTACCCATATCGAGTTATTGCCGGTCGCGGACCATCCCTTTGACGGTTCGTGGGGCTATCAAGTCGTGAGTTATTACGCCGCTACCTCTCGCTATGGTCCTCCTCAGGATTTCATGTATTTTGTGGACCAATGTCATCAGAACGGGATTGGGGTGATTATTGATTGGGTGCCAGGCCATTTTCCCAAAGATGGACATGGGCTTGCCTACTTTGATGGGACGCACCTGTACGAGTACAGCGACCCGCGCAAGGGGGAACACAAGGAATGGGGCACGTTGGTGTTTGATTATGGTCGTCCCGAAGTGCGTAATTTTTTAGTCGCGAATGCCCTGTTTTGGTTTGACAAATACCACATTGACGGGATTCGAGTTGATGCCGTGGCGTCCATGTTGTATTTGGACTATGGGCGCAAGGATGGGGAATGGGTGCCTAATCAATACGGGGGACGGGAACACCTGGAAGCCGTGGACTTTTTACGGCAGGTGAACCAGGTGATTTTCAGTTACTTTCCGGGGATTTTATCCATTGCGGAAGAATCGACCGCCTGGCCGATGGTGTCCTGGCCGACTTACGTAGGGGGCCTGGGTTTTAATCTGAAATGGAACATGGGCTGGATGCACGACACGCTGGATTATTTCCGCATGGACCCCTGGTTTCGCCAGTTCCACCAAAACAACATCACCTTCAGCATTTGGTATGCGTTTAGCGAAAATTTCATGCTGGCGCTTTCCCACGACGAAGTGGTGCATGGTAAGGCCAGTTTGATGTCGAAAATGCCGGGAGACGAGTGGCAGAAATTTGCCAATATGCGGGCGTTGTTTGCCTATATGTTTACTCATCCCGGCAAGAAAACCCTGTTTATGGGGATGGAATTTGGCCAGTGGCAGGAGTGGAATGTCTGGGGCGATTTGGAATGGCATTTATTGCAATATGAACGCCACCAGGTGCTCAAGAAATATCTCGCCACGTTGATCCATCTCTACCGGAGTGAACCGGCCCTTTATACCCAGGACTTTACCCTGGACGGGTTTGAGTGGATTGACTGTTCCGATAATCGCCACAGTGTTGTTTCTTATATTCGCTACGACAAAGACCGCACCAATTACATCGTGGTCGTGTGCAATTTCACGCCGCAGCCCCACTCGCACTACCGCATTGGCGTACCGGAACCGGGTTTTTACCGGGAAATTTTCAACAGTGACGCGCGGGAATTTGGGGGGTCCAATATGGGGAATCTGGGGGGCAAATGGACGGAAGACTGGGGGTATCACAACCGGCCCTGCTCGCTGGATTTGTGCTTGCCCCCCCTGGCGGTGATGATGTTCAAGCTCGACCGGGAAAAGACAGCGGCGGTGTTGGGCCATGGGTCGTAACTGGCAAACGCTCCTGATGCTGGATGTGCTGGTTGTGGTGGTCGGGTTTGTCTGGTTTGGCGTGGCCGTGCTGGGGCAAGCCGTTTGGCCGGGGGTGTGGCGCGCGTGGCTGTGGCTCTGGCAACCCCTGTGGCAACCTGCCATTGGCCTGTTGATCCTGGGGGCAATCGTAACGGGCGTTCTGAATTGGTGGCGGACTAGCGGCCCTGGGCGTGCAGGTCATTCAAAATCCGACAACACTCCCACGTGACGCGCTCCAGCGTTTCCCGCTTGGTGTCAGGGGGTGGGGGCAAGGGCGGTGCAATCCGTACCGTGACCGGTGTAGGACGGGGCCAACCCTTGCCGCCAGGGCGAATCTGGTGCGTTCCCCAGAGCATCACCGGCAACAGGGGCACTTGGGCTTTGGCGGCAATCAGAGCGGCGCCCAGTTTGGGTTCGGTGATCCGGCCATCCGGCGTGCGGGTGCCCGAGAGAAAAATACCAGTGGCCCACCCCTGCGCCAGGGCAGTTAACGCTGCTTGAATTGCTTGCCGGTCAGACGTCCCTCGCCGCACGGGAAACGCCCCATACCAGCGAATCAGCGTCCCCAGCACCGGCACCTGGAACAATTCCTCCTTCGCCATGTAGGCCACTGGTCGCCCCAACACACAGGACACCAGCGGTGGGTCAAAGTCACTAGCGTGGTTGCACACCGCCACAAACGGCCCGCGCCGGGGCACATGTTCAAAGCCCTCGACCCGCCCGCGCAAGTACCACCAAAACGTGGGGGCCACCGCCGACCACTTGAACAGGTGGTACAGGACCAGCGCTGACCAGGGTTCCCGTTCCGCCACGGCCTACTTGGATGGTTTCGACGGTGGTGGGGATGGCGATTGCTTCTCCAAAGCCTGGATAAATTCCTGCATTTCCTTTACGCCTTCGGCATCCCCCCGCTCCTTGTACAACTGGGCCGCTTGGCGGAAATCCCGCAGCGCCTGCACCACGTCATTGTTGTCTGAATGGAGCGCCCCCCGAAAGGCATACAAGTCCGGCGCCTTGCTGTCGAGCTTGATGGCCTCATTCAAATCGGCCAGCGCCCCTGGCAAATCCAGCAACTGGCGTCGTACCACCCCGCGATAGGCATAGGCCGCAACCGCCTTGGGGTCCGTTTGAATCGCCTTGGTAAAATCCTCCAGCGCTTGTTTGGCGTTGCCCAAATTCGTGTAGGCCACCCCCCGCAAAATAAACGCCGTGGTGTGGTTTGGGGCCAACTTCAGCACTTGATTCAAATCCAAAATCGCCGCTTCAAAATCCCCCTTTTGTCCCCGCTCCACCGCTCGTTTCAGCAGCGTTTCTACATTTGTGGTTTGGGCCAGACCCACCGGTGGCACGACCCAGCCGGCCCACACTCCCAACACCACCGCCCATAGCCAACGCTTCATGTTTAACCTCCCTTTTGGCGTTACATGCGTTCCACGACCGGAATACCTAGGAGCGACAGACCCAACTTCAAGATTTTAGCAGTTAAATAGGCCAATCCCAAACGAGACGTGCGGTCGGGTTCGGGAGCCGCTAAAACAGGGCACTGGTCATAAAACTGGTTGAATTTTTGACTGAGTTCAAATAGGTACTGGCACAAGCGATTGGGCAGCAAATCCACCGCCATTTGGGCAATCACATCCGGAAATTGGATGAGATGTTTCGCTAGGGTGAATTCGGTGGGTTCCGTCAGGGCAAATTCGGGCACCAGGTTGGTAAAATCCACGCCACCTTTGCGCGCAATGCCCTGCACCCGCACGTAGGCATAGAGCATGTAGGGCGCCGTATTGCCTTGCAACGCCAGCATCTTGTCGTAGCTGAACACGTAATTACTCAGGCGATTTTGACTCAAATCGGCATATTTCACTGCGCTAATCCCAATCGCCCGCGCCAACTGTTGGATATACGCTGGGGATTCCTGGCGTTGTTCCGCCGCAAAGCGCGTTTCAATATCCTGTTGCGCCCGCCGGATGGCTTCGTCTAGTAAATCTTTTAAGCGCACGGTTTCGCCAGAGCGAGTGCGGAATTTTTTACCATCCTCACCCAGCACCAACCCAAACGGCACATGGATGCACTGGACGCCGGGGGGAATCCATCCCGCTTTCTGGGCCACGGCAAACACCTGGGCAAAATGCTGGCTTTGACCAATATCGGTCACGTAAATAATCCGTTGCGCCCCATCCTGTTGCACCCGATACCGCAATGCCGCCAGGTCCGTCGTGGCGTAGTTATAGCCCCCGTCCGATTTCTGGATGATTAAGGGCAGGGGACTCCCATCGGGACTGGTGAATCCTTCTACAAAAACACACCAGGCCCCCTGGTCCAAAACCGCCAGACCTTTGGCCTTTAATTCCGCAACGACATCCGCAAGAAATGGGTTGTAAAAGGACTCACCCCGCTCCACCAGTTGCACATCCAATAGGTCATAGATTTGCTGAAATTCCCGGCGCGACAGCTCGCATAAAAACTTCCAGGCAGCTATCAATTCCGGGTCGCCTGCTTGTAGTTTCACCACCATTTGTCGCGCCCGGTTTTGGAAGTTTTCATCGCTATCAAAGCGTTGTTTGGCCTGGCGATAAAAAGTTACCAAATCGCCCAGGTCCACCTCTTTTTGCCCTGTAAAAAACTCCGGGTGAACCTCCTGGAGATAGGCAATGAGCATCCCAAATTGGGTGCCCCAGTCGCCCACGTGATTCAGCCGCAGCACCCGGTGCCCCAAAAATTCAAACAACCGCGCCAAGCAATCCCCAATAATGGTCGAGCGCAAGTGCCCCACGTGCATTTCTTTGGCGATGTTGGGGCTGGAAAAATCCACAATCACCGTCTCGGGTTGCGCCGCCTGTGGCACACCACACCGGGGGTCTTGCATCTGGTATTTCAGCCAGGACTCGACATAGGTTTTTTGCAGACGAAAATTGATAAACCCTGGCCCAGCCACCTCCGGTGGTTCATAGGGAGCATCGCTGGGTAATTGCTGCACAATGGCGGTTGCCAAGTCGCGGGGTTTTTGCCCCAGGGGTTTGGCTAGAGTTAAGGCGATGTTGGACTGGAAATCACCAAATTCGGGCCGACTTGCTGGTACGACTAACGATTCCGCCGGCGACCAATCGGCTTGTCCCAAACACTGGCGAATCGCAGCAATCAGATGGTGGTGAATGGCCATCAAGGGCGTCTGCATGGCACACCTCACTGCCCAGGTCGGGTCGGGACAACAGGCGCCGGTTCCTCACAACGGGCATCGGTGATGAGCCAGTCCAGCGCCGCTTTTTGCAAATCAATCGTCGCCCCGCTTTTATCCACACAATACCGCCCAAACACCAACTTGTCTTTCAAATGCACTCCTTCCCCCAACCGCGAGTACTCAAAAATAATACTCCGTTCCACGCAGGCATCGCGACAGATACGGCAGTTGGGACCAATCATCGCCGGGCCGATGATCGTCACCCCTGGTTCAATGCGCGTCATCCCCCCAATGTACACCGGCCCTTGTACATGCACTTTTGACCAGTCCACCGCCACGTTTAACCCCGTGTAGATGCCCGGACGAATCTGTTGCCCTGGAATCGGGACGTGGGGAACTTGTCCTTGCAACACCATTTGCACCGTGCGCCAGTAGTCCGGGACTTTGCCAATATCAATCCATTCAAATTCCATCGGCAAGGCGTAAAATGGCAGCTCCATCTCCACCAGCCGGGGAAACAATTGACTCCCCAAATCATACACCTGGCCGCTGGGGATGTATTCAAAAATTTCCGGCTCAAAAATATAAATCCCCGTGTTGATTTGGTTGCTGCGGGCTTCCTGGCGGGATGGTTTTTCCTGGAAGGAGCGAATGCGATGGTCCGCATCGGTGACCACCACCCCGTAATTCGACACCTCTTCCCAGGGCACCACTTTCGTCACAATCGTTGCCAAGGCCCGTTTTTGATGGTGCCAGCGGATGGCTGCGGTTAAATCCAAATCAATCAAGGCATCGCCACACAAAACCACAAACGTGTCATCGAAAAAGGGGTGAAATTCGTTAAATTCTTGGATGCGTTTCATCCCCCCGGCGGACCCCAGCGCTTCCCCGATGAGTTCTCCCTCGACGATGCGCCCCTCAAACGAGTAGGCAATCTGCACCCCAAAGCGCTGTCCATCCCGGAAGTAATTCTCAATCTGATGGGCCAGGTGACTGACATTGACCATGATCTGGGTAATGCCGTGCCGCCGCAGCAAGTCCACCAGAAATTCCATCACAGGCCGCTCTAGGATGGGAATCATGGGCTTGGGAATGGTGTAGGTAATCGGACGAACGCGGGTGCCTTTCCCAGCAGCGAGAATCATTCCTTTGTAGGCCATAGTGTGTGCGGTGCGTGGTTTCCCCTATGCTACGCTGGTCGCGTCTGATACGGCATGATAGCCCGACTTGTAAGGATGGATGAACCCCGTCCGCCCTTATGCTGTAAAGAAACGTGTGGATGTGCCTATGCCGGCCCAGCTGCTCGACGGAAAAACCCTCGCGCAACACATTAAAACCCAGTTACAGACCTGGTTGGCCGAGACCATTCCTCAGGTGGGACGCCCCCCCGGTCTCGCGGTGATTTGGGTGGGGGACAACCCAGCGAGCGCTGCCTACGTAGGTCAAAAGCAGAAAGCTTGCGCCCAGGTGGGGATTGCTACCTGCGGCGGCCATTTCCCAGCTGATACCACCCAGACAGAGTTGACCGCGCTAATTGAGCAGTTAAACCAAGACGAGCGAGTGGATGGGATTCTGGTGCAATTGCCATTGCCGGAACACCTTGACAGTGCAAAACTCCTACATCTGATTGACCCTGATAAGGATGTGGATGGGCTACATCCGGTGAACCTGGGCAAGCTGGTGCGGGGCGAACCGGGACTCCAAAGTTGCACACCAGCAGGAGTGATGCGGTTGTTGCGCCATTACCAGATTCCCTTAGCCGGTCAGCGCGCTGTCGTGGTGGGGCGGAGTACGCTGGTGGGGAAACCGTTGGGTCTGCTGCTGCTGGCCGCCGATGCCACCGTGACCTTGGCCCACTCCCGCACGGTGGATTTGCCAGAACTGACGCGCCAGGCGGATATTTTGGTCAGCGCCGTAGGACGGGTGGGGTTGATTACGGCAGCAATGGTCAAACCGGGGGCAGTGGTGGTGGATGTGGGGATTAACAGAACGGAGAAAGGACTGGTGGGGGATGTGGATTTTGCCGCCGTGCAGCCCGTTGCCAGTTGGTTAACGCCAGTGCCAGGAGGCGTCGGGCCGATGACCGTGGCACAATTGCTCATTAACACGGTGCAGAGTTACGCGCAACGCTATGGGATGGTCGTACCGGCTACAGTGGGCTAAACCAAACGCTTCAGGCCATTCTAAGATGGAGATAAAGTGTGCTGGCAGTAGAAATAGTGATGTGTTGGGAGGTTTGGTGGCAATGAAAGCATTGTGGCGTGCCCTGTGCTGGCTAGGTGTAACACTGGCGTTCTGGTGGGGGTTGAGTCAGCCCCTGTGGGCGGCAGAAACCCCAAGCGTTGGTCTGAATCCGGTGGATGCCAAGCTGGCGACGTCTTACGGTAAAAAAATTGACCTGAATAACGCCAACGTCACGGCATTCCGGAAGTTACGGGGGATGTACCCGACGATTGCTAAGTTAATTGTGGCGAATGCCCCCTATGACAAGGTGGAGGATGTGCTGAATATTCCCGGCCTCACCGAACAGCAAAAAGAAATCCTGCGGTCGCACCTCGACGAATTTACGGTGACGGAACCGGAAACCGCCCTGGTGATTGACCGGATCAACAACGGGATTTACCGTTGAGCGCCAGTGAGCTGCCATGACCCTAACCGCGCCACCTCTGGAGTTTGACGTCTTGGTTATCGGCGGTGGTGCGGCGGGGCTGTACGGGGCGCTGTCGTTACCGGCCACACTGCGAGTGGGACTCCTGACCAAAGACCCGCTGGAGCTATCGGCTAGTGGGTGGGCGCAGGGCGGGATTGCTGCGGTGACCGACCCGGAAGATTCCTACGCCCTGCATGTACAGGACACCTTGCGGGCCGGGGCAGGGCTGTGTGACCCAGAGGCGGTGCAGTTTCTGGTCTCCCATGGAGGGGATTGCATCCGCCGGTTGGTGGAGATGGGAGTTGCATTCGACCGCTACGGCGAGGGGTTGGCTTTGACACTGGAAGCGGCCCACTCCCGTCCCCGCATCCTGCATGCCGCGGATCGTACTGGCCGGGAATTAGTGAGTACGTTGGCCGAACAGGTATTACAACAATCCCATATCCAAGTGCTGGAACAAGCCCTGGCGGTGGACTTGTGGGTGGCCGATGGGCGTTGTTACGGGGTGCAGGTGTGGTACCAGGGGCAGTTGCAAACATGGCGGGCTAGGGCCGTTGTGCTGGCGACTGGCGGGGGCGGTCAATTGTTTTATCCCACGACTAATCCGCCGGCAAGCACAGGAGATGGCGTGGCCATGGCCTGGCGGGCTGGGGCAACCCTGCGGGATGTGGAGTTTGTGCAATTTCACCCAACCGCATTAGCCGTTCCGGGCGCGCCAGCTTTGTTGATTTCCGAGGCCGTGCGGGGTGAAGGAGCCTATCTCCTCAACCATCAGGGGGAACGGTTTATGTTGCGTTACCACCCGGATGGAGAATTGGCCCCCCGCTATGTGGTCAGCCGGGCCATCTTCCAAGAACTCACCCGGACCGGTCAAGACCACGTGTGGCTGGATATGCGGCCCATGGACCCTCACCAAGCAGAACAGCGGTTTCCCAACATCCTGCGTACCTGCCGGCAATGGGGCATTGACCCGCTCAAGGAACTTATTCCAGTGGCGCCGGCGGCTCATTACTGGATGGGGGGCGTTTTGACCGACCTGCAAGCCCGTACCACGATTCCGGGGTTGTATGCCGTTGGGGAAGTGGCCAGTACGGGGGTGCATGGCGCCAATCGGTTGGCGAGCAATTCCCTCTTGGAATGCCTGGTATTCGGGGCGCAACTGCAACACATCGAAGTCGTCTTTCATGGCGTGGGCGGTCAGGGCAATGATCACCGGCTGGGAAATGGACATCTGGCGAATCCGCCGTGAAG
>JANWVM010000047.1 GCA_025056115.1 Gloeomargarita sp. SKYG116 | reverse complement strand
AGGTACTGGACGCTCAACGCACCTGTTAGGGCTGACGGTTGACCTGGCTGAATAGGTGCTGGCGCTGGGACATCGACAAGTGTCAGCTTGGCCGGATCAATCGCCTCCTGACGCCACGCCCGCAACTGTTCGTAGGTTTGCACCAGCACCGACCACGACCCCACCACCTGAAACGGCCAACGGGAGCGATACCGATAGCAGGCCCGTAAAACCAGTTCCGGTCCAATCCCCGCCGGGTCGCCCAAAGTGAGGGTCAGCGTCACGCCAGGAGCTTCAGGAAGCGGCTGCTTTGGCTGCGGCTTTTTCTTGGGCTTTGGTCTTGCCAGTTTTGCCGTTGGTCGCGCGCTCCACCTGCGTCAGATGGATATGTTTATAACCAGGTTTGATTTCAAACTCATCCCCTGGTTTTAACCCCATCTTTTGGGTGTAGGCCGCACCGATCACAATTTGACCGTTGCGATGCACTGTCACCCGATAAGTCGGTTCCCGACCACGGCCATCCCGGGCATTATCAATCGCCACACCCTTGGCCAGCAAAACCGCATCCATAAATTCCGACACGTTGATCCGTATGCGGTCGCCTTTGATGCGATAGTAGCCACAGTATTTGGCCTTTTCACGCCGACTCAGATGACGCAGCTCCTCCACCTTCTTGAGCAGTGCTTTTCCCGTCAGGGGTTCCTTGGGTAATTCAGCCAGATTTTCAGTCATATTCTTCCTGGGAAATCCTTCAATTCCTAGCATAGCAGAATGGTTTTTATCATCCTAGGTGCAGCGGCAATTTTTTGGGGTAAATGTGGCGATGACACGCCGAGAATTGGCAGGACTCTCCAGGTGACGCCGAATTAGGAAGTGCGACTAGCCAGGGTTTTGAGATATTCAGTGTTGACCCCTGACTCACGAACCAGAGCAATTTTACCGGTGCGGGCTATCTCCCGAATGCCAAACTTCTGCAACATCTGTACGATTGCCACCATTTTCCCTGGGTCGCCGGTGACTTCGAGGGTGAGTGAATCTTCGGCTAAATCTACCACCCGCGCCCGAAACACCTGGGCAATTTCGATGATCTCCCGCCGACTGACTGGCGAGGCATTCACCTTGAGCAACATCAATTCCCGCTCGACACAAGGAATGTTGGTGATGTCTTGAACCTTGAGGACGTTGATCAGTTTATAGAGCTGTTTGGTGAGCTGTTCGATGGCCCGCTCATCTCCAGGGACGACCATGGTAATCCGTGAGATGCCGGGTTGCTCTGCCGGACCAACCGCTAGGCTCTCAATATTGAATCCACGCCGGGCAAATAATCCAGCAATTCGGGTTAGGACACCCGCTTCATCTTCCACCAGAACGGAAAGGGTATGTCTCATGGCAAGCGCATCATCATCCTGGTTTTATTATCCCTGGAAATTGGTCGGGGTGGTGGCAGGTTGAGTCATGCGTTCCGGCTGTACCCAGGCGGCAAATTGTTCGGCGGTAAAATAGCCCAATTCCACACCGGCTTGACAAAGCGTTTTTTGTTCTTGATGCGCTTTCTGGGCGACTTGGGCAGCGCGGTCATAACCAATGTGGGGACTTAAGGCGGTGACCAGCATCAAAGACCGGTGGAGATGCGTGTGAATTTGGGGTAGATGGGGGGTCAATCCCTGGACACAATGGCGACTGAAACTGCGGCAGGCATCGGCGAGTAACTGGGTAGATTGCAGCACGTTGTAGATAATCAGGGGTTTGCAGACGTTGAGTTCCAAGTTGCCTTGACTGTGGGCGACATTGATGGCGGTATGGTTGGCTATGACCTGAATTGCCACCATGATCAAGGCTTCTGCCTGGGTGGGATTGACTTTGCCGGGCATGATGGAACTCCCCGGTTCGTTGGCTGGTAGTTGCAGTTCACCCAATCCACACCGGGGGCCAGACCCCAACCAGCGGATGTCGTTGGCGATTTTGAGGAGGGAACCTGCGAGGGCCGCAAGACTAGCGCTGAAATGCACCAGGGCTTCGTGACCGGCGAGGGCGGCAAAGGGATTGGCGGCTTTAACCCAGGGAATGCCGGTCCATTCGGCTAGGCGTGCGGCAACCCGTTGACCAAATTCGGGATGGGTGTTGAGACCCGTGCCCACAGCGGTGCCGCCGATAGCAAGTTCATAAAGTTGGGGCAAACAGCTAGCGAGCTGGTCTTGATGGTGGGAGAGGTGGGCCACATAGCCAGAGAATTCCTGCCCCAGGGTGAGAGGGACGGCATCCATCAGGTGGGTACGGCCAATTTTGACGATGCCTTGCCAGGCTTGGGCTTTGTCCTGGAGCGCTTGCCGGAGTTCCGCCAGGGCCGGTTGCAAGTGGGTACGGTAGGTAATGACAGCGGCGATATGCATCGCAGTGGGAAAGACATCGTTGGACGATTGCCCTAGATTCACATGGTCGTTGGGATGCACTGGCGTTTTCGTCCCCAGGGGCTGACCCAGCAGTTGGTTGGCGCGGTTGGCGATCACTTCGTTCACGTTCATGTGGGTTTGGGTGCCGGAGCCAGTCTGCCAGACCCCCAAGGGAAACTGGTCATCCCACTGGCCTTGGGCCACTTCCTGGGCGGCTTGTTGGATGGGGCCGGCTAATTCTGGTGCCAAATAACCAAGTTCCTGGTTGACAGCAGCGGCGGCTTTTTTGACCAACCCGAGGGCGTGAATGACCGCCAGGGGCATGCGCTCTTGACCAATGGCAAAATAGTGCAGGGCGCGAGCTGTCTGGCTTCCCCAGTAAACATGAGCAGGAACAGCCACCGTCCCTAGACTGTCCGTCTCGGTTCGCAATTCGGTCATGACCCTTGACATCCCGGATTTGGGTGTTAAAATAACGCATTACATTTTCGCAGAATTTGGCCGACAATGCCGGACATCCCGCGGGCGCTAACCCTGGAAGGAGTTTTGACGTTGAAGGAGCTGGTCGCTCGTTCCCAGCGGGAGCATCGCAAGATTCAAGAGTTGTTGAGCTACCTAGGGTCAGCGCTGCGCACTTTACATAACTTGAATCAGTTTTTACAGTTGATTCCGGTCATTGCGGCGCGGGTGTGCGACGGGGAAGGAGCGGCGTTGTTGCTATGGCGGGAGCAGGAAGACCGGCTGGTGCTGCACCAGTTTTACAGCCATCGGGAGGATGGATGGGCTGCCCTGCGAACGCAACTAGAGAACTACCTCCAGCAACTGCCCAGAACTGCGACGGCCCAGGCGCTCGGCGAGCCATTAGAACGGGAACTGCCGGCACTGCTGGGGGTGGAAGCCATCTGTACAGCCGTGATTGTTGGCGGTCAGGTACAAGGGTGGTTGCTAGTGTTCAGTGAGCAGTCCGGGGTGGTAACGACAGACGCCCGCCGACAGCTATTGAATCTGGTAGCGGACCAGACAGCAGTGGCGATTGAGCAGGAGCAACTCCGGCTGGCCTTGCGCGAGCGGGAACGGTTGGACCGGGAACTGGAGCTGGGTTCCGAAATCCAGAAGCATCTTTTGCCGGAGCGGTGTCCCCAGATTCCCGGCCTGGAGTTGGCCTCGCGGTACTTCATGGCACAGCGGGTGGGGGGCGACTACTACGACTTCATCCCGGTAGCGGGTGGGCAGCGCTGGGCGATTGTGATTGGCGACGTGATGGGCAAAGGGGTGCCGGCGGGGTTGATCATGACCATGACGCGGGGGATGCTGCGCTCGGAGGTGTTGCGAGGCCATTCACCCGCCGATATTCTGAGTCACCTCAACCAGGTTATGTACGAAGATTTGACCAATTCCCACCGGTTTGTCACCTTGTTTTATTCGGAGTACGACCCCCAGACGCGCCGGTTGACTTTCTGCAATGCGGCCCATAATCCACCGTTACTATGGCGCTGTTGTCCCCCTACCATTCAAACGCTGGACACGGCGGGGATGCTGATCGGTCTAGAACCCAACAGTTGCTACGAGAACGGCACGGTCTATCTCCAGGCGGGCGATGTGCTGGTGTATTACACGGATGGGTTGACCGATGCCGTCGATGCCTACGGGAACCGGTTTGAAATCACGGGACTGACCCAAGCGGTGCAGGAGGCGTGCAGTTTACACACCCGGCCCCAGGACATCCTGGAATACCTGTTTATGCGGGTAAAAGCCTTTGTGGGTACACGGGGTCGCGCCGAAGATGACATGACCCTGGTAGTGGCGCGGGTCAGCGATTAGTCCTGGCTTTCAATCTCCTGTTGCAAGCGGGCCAGTTCTTCGGGGGACAACTGGGCAATCTGGTGCTCTAGCCAGGCTCGGTCGTAGCGTTCTCGCTGGCGATGGTAGGTCATATCCTTGCGCACGACCCGCACTGCGTAGGTGCTGACCCACAGGATCAAACCGCCGATCAAAATGCCCTGGGTCCAGACTCCTGCCGCCAGACTATCTAGCCCTAACACCCGCAACAGGCCGTAGAGTCCACCTCCAGCCCCTAACAAAGCCAGTCCAATCAGCAAGACATCAATGCGTCGCATCACTGGGTCAAATTCCCTCCCTTTCCCAGTCTAGCGCTGTATAGCTAAACCACTTAAGGTTGCTATAGAAAGAACCAACAACGCAGCTTTGCCCTGCGACCTAAGGGATGACAAACAAATATCTTCGCATGGAGAGACAGAATCTCAGCGCAAAAGTGCCGGAACCCATAGCAGACTCATTCCGCAGTCAAATTCCCGCATAGCGCAGAAGATTTCCCCTAGCTTGTGGATAAACGGCCATCGTTTAAGAAACGGCGATGTTACAATAGGTATGTATCAACTTGCTAGGGAATAGCTGGCCATGACAGAACAGCAATTGCTTGAACGTATTACGCTCAAACCCGATGTGATGGTGGGAAAGCCTGTGATCAGGGGAACGCGGTTGACAGTAGAATACATCCTGCATCTGCTTGCTCATGGTGCGACGATTCCTGAAATTCTGGAGGAATACCAAGGACTAACCCCTGAAGACATTCAAGCGTGCTTGCTATTTACTACAAAAGCCCTGGCAAGTACATCATTTATGCCACTAGGAGAGCCAGTGTAAATGCGCTTTCTTGTGGATGAATGCACGGGTCCATCGGTAGCACGCTGGTTACGCCAACAAGGGTATGAAGTTTTCTCAGTGTATGATGAAGCACGTGGCATGCGCGATGATGATTTGATTGCAAAAGGCAATAGCGAGAATTGGATTTTGATCACCAATGACAAGGACTTTGGCGAGAAGGTATACCGAGAGAGATGTCTGCATAAAGGCGTCATACTTCTACGCCTGGAAGATGAACGGGCGATGAATAAAATTGCAGTTCTCCGCCGCTTGCTTGCAGTTTACGAGAAACAGTTGGTGAACCAATTTGTTGTAGTGACGGAAACACACGTTCGTTTTGCCGAGTTATAGCTGAGCTACTTTATAGCTGAGCGCACAATGTTTGACATGAGCGGCAACCGGAAACCATAACGCTACTTGCCTGCTGCTCAAGCACACCAACTTGAATGTTCTCAGCTATAGTTTGTCAGGAAAAAAAATCAACAACGGGGCTGAACCCTGCAACTCAAAAGGTGACAAGCATAGATGACTTAGCTGTATCAATCAATTGTGACAAGATAATCCTTTGTGGCTTTTACTCGACCCAAAGCAGACTCATTCTCTGGTCAAATCCCCCGCGTTCTAGGCGTTTTCGTCGCTGATGGTCTCGCACATCCGCCTCCCTAATGCCATACACCTGGAGCAGCGTGTCTATCACTTCGTAAATATCAGCCAGTTCATCAATCAGCGCCTCTAAATCCGCAACTCGCAATTCCTCTGCTTCTTCACACAGTTTATCCCGTAACGCTTGACAAAATTCCACCTGGTTCATCTCTCGAATCGCAAACTTTTTCCCACTCTGGCGTAGAATGCCAGGAATTTTATCTCGGATTAATTTATTGTACACTCGCGGCGTCGTCATACACCCCTCCTAATAACAATCAAACCGCGATATATTACGGCATTCGGCCACTTGAGCAACCCAATTCACCACTGCACAACTGATGGCCTCCGGGCTGACCCGGTCATCATCCAAAGTCGCAAAACGCAAGCGCACGTCCTGTTGTAGCACTGGTTTTAGTATGGGGGAATGGCTGTAGATATTGTAAGTGTGTGCAAGACGACCCTGCGCCAGTTTTAGACATTGATCGGTCGGTAAATAGTCCTTCTTCTTGTGGCAATTAAATTTTGGATCGGATGGCACCAAATTCCAAAGTTCATTGACCGGATAAATTGCCACAGGAATGATATGGTCGAGGTGATACATCTGGGGTTGGGTCAAGGGCTTGCGAGTCCAGGGACAAATGAAGGAGTGGCCTTCCATCAGCAGCACATCAATCTGGTTGCGCTCCCAAGTCAGGGGCCGGCGATTATCCGGTCGGTCAGTGAGTAATGTGTAAACATCTCCTCTGGTAACGGGCCTATCAGTATTTTGGGTAATGGCTTCCGAAAAGAGACACCACTCATGAATACAAAGCGCTTCGACCCACAGCGACAGGGAATGAAAGACTTCCCATAATTCACACCGAATCACGATACAGCGGTCTTCTGGTTGGGTTCCCGGAATGGCTATCGTTCTCCCTTGCAAGTCCTTAAATAATTTTGGCCGGTCAAATACAGACCACTCACCCGGTCCAGCATATTGAATGGGATACTCAATTGCACGGGTGATTTCCTTAATGGCTTGCTGATACAGGTCTAGAAATTGGGGGGAATAAGTATCACGTTTACGGGAAATCCGTAAATCATTCACCAGGACAAATCCATCCGCAGGGCGCGCCGGAGCTTGGATTTCCTGTTCCCAGGCTTCTCTCAGTCGAGTTAAATGGGGACGAAAACGCAGGTCATTTTGGGACTGCGCTCTTTGCCCTTGCCAAATCGGTTGAGCCGCATCTACAAAGGGCCAGTAGTAAGCCACCCAAAATTCTGCTAAGACGCGGAGTGGGATCGCTACATCTTGTCTAAAACGATGCAGGTCAGGAAATGCTAAAACAACATCGTTAATGGCTCGCAGCAAGGCCAGCTTGTAACTCGTTACTTTTTTGTCGTGCTTCAGTATGGTGCTAATAACCTGGCCCGCATCCATTCGCATCCACTCATAAATAGCGATGGCAATCCTCGGGATACAAAATCAACTCCCCCTGCAAGAAACGTTCGACATCCACCCACAGGGCTAGTTTCTGGCGTTCGCCTTCCTTAAAAGAGACAGATTCCAACTGGTAGAACTTAGGGTCGGCAAACCGGCAGCGGTAGAGCTGGATAATCTCATGCCCTGGCTTGCCGTTGTACACAAAGATGTTTTCCAAACACCCCAGGTACTCGATGTCGGTCAGGGGCGCTTGCAGCTCTTCCCAAAATTCCCGCTGGAGCGCTTTGATGCTGGGTTCCCCAAACTCCACGCCGCCGCCGAGCGCCCGGTAGAAGGTCAATTGCCGCGCCGGGTCATACCCTTGGGAGACAAACACCCGGTTCCCGTCCCGAATCAACCCCAGCGCCAAGACCCGAATCTGGCTCATGGACGGAACTTGCGAAACGCCAGGGTGACGTTGTGCCCGCCAAAGCCAAAGGAATTGGACAGCGCCACGTCCACCGGCATTGCCCGCGCCTGATGGGGTACGTAGTCCAGGTCACATTCTGGGTCAGGATTGTCCAGGTTAATGGTCGGGGGCACCTGGTTGTGGTAAATCGCGAGCACCGTTGCCACCGCTTCAATCCCGCCCGAGCCACCCAGTAAATGCCCAGTCATCGATTTGGTGGAACTCACCGCCACTTGGTAGGCATAGTCTCCCAGCGCCCGCTTGATGGCTTTGGTCTCCGTAACATCGTTGGCGGGGGTGCTGGTGCCGTGGGCGTTGATGTAATTGACTTGGTCGGGTCGCAATCCTCCATCCTTCAGCGCCAGTTCAATGGCTCGCGTCGCCCCTTCGCCATCGGGTACTGGAGCCGTGATGTGATAGGCATCGCAGGTGCAGCCATAGCCCACCAGTTCGGCGTAAATCCGCGCACCCCGCGCCTGGGCATGACTCAAGGCTTCCAACACCAAAATTCCCGCGCCTTCGCCCATGACAAACCCATCCCGGTCCCGGTCAAACGGACGCGACGCCGCCTGGGGATTTTCATTGCGCAGGGACATGGCTTTACAAGCCGCAAATGCCGCCATGCTCAAGGGGGTGACGGCTCCCTCGGTACCCCCACAAATCATCACCTGGGCATATCCCTGCTGGATAAAGCGAAAGGCGTCTCCAATGGCGTTGGCCCCAGCGGCGCAGGCGGTCACGGGACAGGAATTCGGCCCCTTGGCACCCACGTGAATCGCCGTCAACCCCGCCGCCATATTGCAGATCATCATCGGCACGGTAAAGGGACTCAGCCGGTCGGGGCCTTTGTTTTGTAGCACCTGGTGTTGTTCTTCCATAATTCGCAGGCCCCCAACCCCCGTGCCAATCACCACTCCCACCTGGGCAGCATTTTCAGGGGTAATTTTTAACCCGGCATCCTGTACGGCTTGCAAACTGGCGCACACGGCGAACTGGGCAAACCGGTCCATGCGCTTGGCGTCTCGCCGTTCCAGGTACGTGCTGGGGTCAAACCCTTTGACTTCCCCCGCAATTTGACAGGCATAGCCGGTGGGATCAAATAAGGTAATCCGACCAATGCCGCTGCGCCCCGCTAGCAGTCCCGCCCAATAGTCAGCCACGGTGTTTCCCAGGGGTGTAATTGCGCCCAGACCCGTGACCACTACCCGCTCTCGACCGGCCATTGCCTACGCCGCCACCTTCTGCTGAGCAATATAATCCACCGCCTGTTGCACCGTGGTGATTTGTTCGGCAGCGCTGTCAGGAATTTCAATGTCAAACGCCTCTTCCAGCTTCATCACCAAGTCCACCGTCGCCAGGGAATCGGCTCCCAAGTCATTGGCGAAATGGGCTTCAGGCGTTACCTTCTCCGCCGGTACATCCAGCGTGTCCGCCACAATTTCCTGCACTTTGGCAAAAATTTGCTCCTTGTCCATGCCATCACTCCATGGGTCATCCTTAGCATCTTATCGAAATTGGGGGCACTTGCTCCATCGCCACACCGAGAACCCGCTCTGTTGCCTGCACCAGTTCCCGCTGCACCTCGACCACCGTTAACCCTGGACAAAACTGCACCAGGTTCCCCACCGGATAGTCGGCAATCCCGCAGGGGACAATCTGGGCAAACGCCGCCAAATCAGTACAGACGTTGACGGCAAACCCATGCATGGTAATGCCCCGCCGCACGGCAATCCCGATGGCCGCTACCTTTGTATCGCCCACCCACACCCCGGTGTAAGCCGCCTTGCGTCCTGCCCGAATGCCGTAGGGGATCAGCGCCTGGATGATGATCTCCTCCAGACAGCGCAGGTATTGATGGACATGCAACCCATAGTGCGACAACCGCAAAATCGGATAACCCACGACTTGCCCCGGCCCGTGATAGGTCACTTCGCCGCCCCGCTCGGTGCGATAGACCGGAATGCCCAGCGCTTCCAAGGGCGCCCGTAAAAAGTCCAGCGACGCGCCGCGTCCTAACGTGTAAACCGGTTCATGTTCCAGCAGGGCCACCACGTCGGGCAGGTCGGGATTGACGAGTCGCTGTTGCACCTGTTCCTGTTGCCACGTCCACGCCTGGCGATAGGGAACTCGCCCCCATTGGTAGTAATACACAGTTGCCATGGACGGATTACACCAGACGCCATCCCCTATACTAGGAGATAACCTGTTGCACATTTCTTGCATTTATGCAGATTTTGACGGGCACGTTTGTCGGGTTTTGGCCATCGGCGAAGGGCAAGTTGAAATATATTCGCATCACGGATGGCGCCCAAGAATACCAGGTGAAGTTGCCCAAGTACATGCGGGCTGGTCTGGCGCGGGAACTCCAGCCAGGGATGGGGGTCAAAGTCGCCGTGCGTTGGCATGAGGGGGGGTGGCAAGCCACAGATATCCTACTGTTTAGGGCGACAGAGCCGTTCGTTGGACCAGCCCTCCAGATGACGACACCGGCTTGTCGTGTCCAAGTGTGTCAAAAGGGCAGTTGCCGCAAGCAAGGGAGTTTAGCCTTATTGCAAGAATTAAGCGAAAAGGTGCGCGAACGGGGTTGGGACGAGTGGGTGTTTGTCGAAGGGAGTGGTTGTCAAAACGCCTGCAAACACGGCCCCAACGTCTGTATTGACGGGCGAACGCTCCACCATGCCCAAGTTAGCGATGTCCTGGTGCAACTGGCCCAGCGGTTACCCCAGACAACTCCTGGAATTTGAAGAAACCTGAAGAAGTACGCGCAGCGGCTGGGTTTCTGGTCTAAGCCTATAGATAGATTTGGCAGTGGGAGGACCGAAACCCCATGATTCGCAAAATTTTGTTGGCCGTCTCAGGCACGGGTCACACGGAAGAAATGCTGAATGCCTTGATTGACTTGCCCTGCATTGCCCAAGCCCAGGTGACCGTCTTGCACGTGGTGACCCCCCAGGCCTCAGCGCAGGAGATGGTAGCCAAGCAAGCCGAAGGGGTTGAAATCCTGAAGAATGCCCTAGCCAAGATTCACTTGTGCCGCAATGGGGATACCACCGGTTGTCTGAAACCAGAGCAAGTGACCACCATGTTGCGGGAAGGCGACCCCAAAGACGTGGTACCGCGCGTGGCTGACGAGTTGGACGTGGATTTGCTCATCATGGGGTCGCGGGGCTTAGGCCGGTTGCGGGCCATTTTAGAAAACTCTGTCAGTCAATATGTGTTCCAACTGGCATCGCGGCCCATGCTGCTGGTCAAAGACGACACCTATGTCGAGCGCATCCAGCGGATTTTAGTGGCCTACGATGGTTCTCCCGCCGCCAAACAAACCTTGGAACTGGCGATGTTTTTGCTGCAAGACCTGAAGGGGGGTGAACTCGTCCTCGCGGACATCAATCCCCGCCTGGAGGGCGTCACCTTGGAAGAACTGGCCCAACGTCCCGAAGCAAGCCCCATCCTGGCCGAAGCCATCCAAAAAATCCGGCAACGGGGTCTGAAATACCGGTGTGTGGTACGGGAAGGGAATCCTGGCGTCCAGATTTGCCAGATTGCCCAGGAAGTCGGCGCTGATTTGGTGATGTTGGGTTCCCCCGACCGCCGGCCAACCATTGCCCGGAGCCTAGTGGACCTGGACCGGTTGCTGGGCAATTCCGTGTCGGACTACGTGCGGGTACATGCCGACGCCCCGGTGCTGCTGGTGCGGTCTCCGGCTTCGACCTAGCGTTGTCCTTCACCCCGGCTGGCCGTTTGCACGTAGAGAATGATCAAAAACGCGCTGGGGATCAACACGAGCAGCGCTGTGGCAATCAACGCCAGAATGTTGGTTTCCATGGACTCAGCCCTCGAATGACATTCCAAGCTCTACTGTAGCGGAGAATCGGCCAGCCAAACTTTACAGATTATCGCTCCCATTATCGCAAGGTCACCAGAAAACTAAGGACGGGGCTGCGACCCAAGGAATGACAAACATATGATGACTTAGCTGCTGTTCAGGAAGGCGATAGTTCAACACTGGACAAAACTGAACAAATACCGACTCTTATCTAAAAGGCTAGAAGTGCCTAACTACCGATATTTCCACCTACAGGGTACTTAAATTCTAGGTTGCATCAGTCCAAATACTACCTTTCGCCCAAGCTTTTGAGTTCCTATAAACCAGAAAGGGGGCTGACGACTATCCAAGTTTCGTCTCAGACCCCTCACTGGTTCGCTCCTCACACGAATACAATGTACCAGGAGTGTACCACCGTTGTCATCCCCTTGCGGTGAGAAATGCTATATAAGTTTCTTATAGGAAAAGGCCCATTTGCCAAAGTTTCGAGGATTGTAACTAATCATTAATTAACTGTAATTAACTGTGTGTCTGTCTGCTACTCGATACGTAGCTCGTTTATCGTAGGCGTCACACAGGATAGATGCAACCTCTGAGACTGGTTACAGCAGTAAAGCAAAGGGGATTTGTAAGTACTTGTGGAGTCGTCATGATAAAACGCTTCTGCTAGGCACCCGCAAACCCCCTCGATATGGAAACCCTGTGGCTCTTACTGGGGAACGGGGCTTACAACGGCCTGAATTCCCCAAGACCGCAGTTGGCCTGTGTTACAACCTTCTGCTTTCCCGATTGCCCCAATTTGTAATGTGTGCCGGCCCCGACTGAAGCTTCTGCCAAGGTACAAAATGGCCGATTGCCCCGGTGCCAAAAAGTCAGTTTCTACCCGTTGTCCACGACTGTCAGTTGTGAAATATTTCACAGGGGAGCAGTGAGTCGCAGGTGCACGTAGGGAAACGTAGTATTCAATCCCAGGGCCAAAGGCATCAAAACTGACAGGAGCACTTCGATCGCAGACTTGTCCGCTGGATGTACAGTTGACCACAATCGGATTTGCCTGCGCCATCTGGTGAGACACAACCAAACCAGCAGCGGTGATGGTACACAAAGCGGCCATCTGGACAAAATGTTGGCGAAACATGGAAGAACCTCTATAGGGATTACATTTTCATCATCGGCGACTTGACACCTAAGCCACTAGCGAATTGATCACAGCACAGCGGGGACAGAGATCACAGCCGTTTGTAAAAAGCTAGACTGCAAGGCAAAGTCCACATGGGCAGTGTTGCAACACCTAGTGAACAGCTTAGATTAAGCCGGGGCGAGAATTGTAACACTAATAGCCCTACTAGGTCAATAAGATTTTGATTTCAACGAACTCCAACACTTCCAGAATCCCACCGTCAATTGCACTGGAGAGCAGCTAGCCAGGGAGTTACTGGATCCACAAATTGTTCCAACGTCAACGGTTGAATCCCCCGCTGGCGAGCCAACTCCACTTGCGCCGGCGTCGTGTAGCCCCAGGTTGCTAGGAATAAGGGAATATCGTGCAGTTCAGGCGTCTGCTGCACAGCCATGAGCGCTTCCAGGCGGTCTTCCACAAAACCCATCACCCCGTATTGCCGGTGCAACCGTTGCAGTGTAGTCGCCTTGGGTTCTCCCTGGGTTTTTCCGTAGAGCCATTCCGCCGGCCAAGTCACTCCCACACCTTGCCACAGCGCCTGCACAAATCGCTCCTGCTTGGTCGTCACAATCACTGGCTGGAACAGGGCTTGCGTGAGCCACCGCTGCACCTGGGCCACCACGCCAGGGTAAAACGTGTGCAAGGCCAACCACCCCTTTTCATCCTGGGCAATCCAGGCATCGCGCGTGCTATCCACCGCTTGGCCGAGTTCCTGTGGCGACCACCCCGTTTCCGCCAGTAGCTGTTGTTGCACCTGGGGCCAATCACTCGCTAGGGTTTGCGGGTCTGCACCCATCACCAACCCATGCAACAGCAACGGCATTTCCCAGCCGTGGGTCACCACCGGTCGCAATTGATAAAACGCTTCCCGGAACGACTCTAGACGGCCCGTGCAGCCGACCTCTGGGCACAACTGCCGATAGACCGCCGCACTGACGGTGAAGTATTCGTTTAAGCCATTGCACAAAACCCCGTCAAAATCTAGGGCCAGGACTGGACGGGCGCTCATCTAAAGCCGGCGAAGAACTGGGGTGCAAGGATTCGAACCTCGGAATGGCTGGACCAAAACCAGCTGCCTTACCACTTGGCGACACCCCATCGTTGACGCATTAGCTATATTAACAATCTTGAATCACACCTGGCAACGGGCTATGCTGGGGACATGCGCTGGGTGTTGTGGATTAACCGTTTAAGTCAGCGGGCCGGTCAAGTCGCCATGGCCTTGGTTCCCCTACTGGTGCTGGTGGGAGCCTGGAATGTGGTCGGTCGCTACGTGGGCCGGGCCGTTGGCCGCAATCTCAGCTCCAACGCCTTTTTGGAATTGCAGTGGTATTTATTCAGCGCGATTTTTCTGCTGGGGGCTGCCTACACTCTCCATCACAACGGCCATGTGCGGGTCGATGTGCTGTACAACCGCTGGTCAGAACGCCGCCGCGCCTGGATCGACCTGTGGGGAACGCTCCTGTTTCTGTTGCCCTTTGCCGCCCTACTGCTTTGGGTCACGGTCCCTCCTGTCATGGCCTCCTGGCAAATGGGTGAACAATCTCCTGACCCTGGCGGCCTCCCGCGCTACTGGGTGAAAACCTTGCCCTTGATTGGCTTTGGGCTGTTGCTGTTACAGGGGATGGCCCAGGCGGTGCAGCTCGGCCATTTTTTACGCCGCCGCTCCCCCTCGGACTAACTTAACATTGTGTTACTTTTGGGGACGGTGGGGAACCCCTTGACCTACGCTGAAGGAAGTCCCTGACTGGAGTTGGTGTCCATGACGTTACCGTTGCTTGCCTACCGACCGACGACGCAAAACCATCGGGTGCGGGACTTTGGCCGTGCCGAGATGAACGAAGACAGCCCGCGCATTTATCGTTTGGAAGATGTCAGTACACCAGATGAAATGGATGCTCTGATTTGGGCGGCTTACCGGCAAATTTTTAGCGAGCATGTGATTTTACAAGCCTGTCGCCAAGTGACCTTAGAGTCCCAGTTGAAAAACCGAGCTATTACCGTGCGGGATTTCATTCGGGGTTTGGCGCAGTCCGACCCGTTCTACCGGCTGGTGGTGGAACCCAATAATAATTACCGGTTGGTGGACATTTGCTTGCGGCGGATTCTGGGACGAGCCGCCTACAACAAAGAAGAAGAGATTGCCTGGTCGATTCGTATTGCCACCCAGGGGTTTCGCGGTTTTGTAAATGAACTGGTAGATAGCGACGAATACACGGAAAACTTTGGCGATAACGTGGTGCCCTACCAGCGCCGCCGGATGCAAGGCCGTCCGTTTAACCTGGTCACGCCCCGTTACGACGGCAATTATCGCGCGAAGGAAGGCATTGGCTTTATTGATTGGAATTATGTGCTGATTCGTTTCTACCAGCAGCAATCCCAAACGCGCCGGCAAGTGTTTCCCAAAGCGGGCGACCCAGCACTTTACCGTTCCTTGGCAAAGCAATTAGATACCAGACCTCAACCCACTACAACCGTGCGCGTGCAGGAGTTGGACTTCCTGGCGAAAGTGCCCCGGCGCCGGTAGTGGGACGTGGGTGGCTAGGGGGCCTTCTCCTATTGGTCGCGCAACCGGTGCCGGCCCTGCGTGTGGTGTACCCACCCCCTGGTCATCAGACGACAGCGCCCCGCATTTTTGTGATTGGCACCTACGACCCCCACCAACCAGTCTGGGTCAATGGGGAACCGGTTAAACGCTCAACAGCCGGTCACTTTGCGCCTTCGGTTCCCCTGGCGCTGGGGGATAACCAGATCACGGTGCAAGCGGGTTCCCAGACTCTGGCGTTGACCGTCCGGCGGGTCGCTCCGGTGGTGCAGACGACTCCCTTAGCGCCGGCGGTGGATGTTGCTCGTTTGCCCGGTGAACCCCTGTGTTTTCAGGCCGTGGTTTCGCCGCCAGTTGCGCCGCTGCAGGTGCGGTTGGGTATGTGGCAGGTGGAATTGTCGCCGGTGCCCGGTTCGCAACCCTGGGACAACGCCGCCGTTTTGCTTGATGGTCAACCCCCAGGTGTTGCGCCAGCTCTTTACCGCGGTTGTTTACGAATTGACCAGCCAGGCACGTGGGGACAACCGGAACTGGTCTGGGGAGGGCAAACCTGGCGCAGTCCTGGCACTGTGACCATTCTCGACCCCAATCGCCTAGACATTGCCATACTCCAAACCGAAGGGATTGCCCGCACCGGCCCGAGCACCGACCACTCCCGCTTGACGCCCTTGCCCGCCGGCACG
>JANWVM010000046.1 GCA_025056115.1 Gloeomargarita sp. SKYG116 | reverse complement strand
AGAGACTTTGATTTGCGCCTGAAAACAACTTTTTTACATACCTGATGGGAGGACCCCGCGGTGCCGTTTTACCTCAGTTTTGGACCGCAACAACAATAGGTGGGTACCTCTAGCCTCTGACTTAAAGTTTCTGGGTACCACGCCCAGTCTACTGCCGCCAGAGTTTCGGTTCCCTCATGCGTTGGGTGTAGATCGCAAAACGTTATTGGCAGTCACCAACACCGCAGAAGAACCTCTTGTTTCACTGTACCAAATTCAGAGCGGGTAAACCACCTGACCAGACAGACTCGACGCGCTCCACCCAGCGAGAAATGGCCGTTGGTGCAACGTTGAGTAAGGTCACGTGCCCGAGTTTTCGCCCCGGTCGCGCCTGCGTTTTCCCATACCAATACACCCGGCCCCATTGCGCCAGTTGCTCCCGCTGTTGCCGGTAGTCGCACATAGCCGTTTCGTAGCCCAGTAGATTAATCATCAACGCCCCGTCCGTCGTCATGGCCGTGCTGCCCAAGGATTGCCCGGTAATCGCCCGCAGGTGCTGTTGAAATTGGGACGTGACGCAGGCATCAATCGTGTAATGGCCGGAATTGTGGGTGCGGGGGGCCACTTCATTGAGCAACACCCGGTCATCGGCGAGATAAAACCATTCCGTTGCCAGGACGCCGTGATAATCCAGTGCTGTCAATAGGGTATGGGTGTAGTCCCGAATGGCAGTCGCCACAACATCGGGCACCGGTGCTGGCGCATAGACCCACCGGCAGACCTGATTGGCTTGATAGGTGTGGGCGACAGGGTAAAAGGCCGTTTCTCCCGAGAGACTCCGCGCGGCGACAATGGCTAACTCCTGCACAAAGGGCACGTAGGCTTCCGCCAGCACATCGGTTACAGGCCATTCGCGCCAGAGTTGCTCCAGTTGCGCCGGGGTGTGGATGATGCGCGTGCCCAGGCCGTCATACCCATAGCGGCGGGCTTTGACCACCAAAGGCCAAGTGGGCGCAGGTTCCCCAGGCGTCAGCAACCAAAATTCCGGCACGGGAATCCCCAACCCTTGGGCGTAGCATCGCTGGCGATATTTATCCAACAGGGGCGCCAGACTCTCTAATCGCGGGCAAAAACGGGTAGTAGGTCGCGCTATCGCCGCCAATAGCTCCAGATTAATAAATTCGTTCTCAAACGTGATCACATCGCACTGCTGCACAAGCCGTTCTAACCCGCTACGGTCATCGAGAGGAGCAATGATGGCGCCGGCGCTCAGGGGAATGGCCGGGGCTTGGGGGTCTGGTGTTTGCACCCACAGGGGGATGTGTAAATCCCGCGCCGCTTGGGCCAGCATCCAGGCCAGTTGCCCCCCACCTAAAACGCCAACCGTGCCGTTCATCCTTTATTTCCGTCCAAAATCAGCAGGAATTTGTCCCCAACGCTCCGTGTCCCACTTGTACAAGGGGTTGGGATAGGTATGGGTTTGCAACCAGGCTTCCGCCGCCCGGATTTCATCACCTAGGGGTGTTCCCTCCACCGGCAATTGACTCCCGCACCGCTTCTTTTTCACCCAACCCAAAGCCACGTCAGAGTCTGAGTAAATGGGCCAATCACACCCCCGTTCGGCGCACCATTGCAGAGCCGTGACAATGGCTAAAAATTCCGCAATGTTGTTGGTGCCCCAAGGATACGGCCCGCGCCGGAAAATTTCTTCCCCCGTGACTGTATTCACCCCGCGATATTCCATGACCCCCGGATTGCCGGAACAGGCCCCGTCCACGGCATAGCTCGGTGTCAGGTAGGGCACGACTGGTTGCTCTGGAGCTAGGGACGGTTGAACCCCTTCCTGCCCTTGGGCAAACGCCTGGCGCGCCATTTCCCAGTTAGGATAAGCCTTGTACTGAGCGCCACTGTAGCCGCCTACCTGTGCCCAACACTCATCCCACCGGCGATAAATGCCCGGTTTTCGTCCCCGCCAGACTACGTACACCTTGTTGCGCGTCATGGGGATTCAAGAAAGGGTGCTAGAACAGCCCGGAGTTCAGGGTAGTGGGCGTGCATGTAGCGGATGGTCGCTTGCAGACGGGGCAGTTCGTCCGGTGGGGCTAGGCGGAATAGGCGCTTCACAGTCGGTTCATCCCACGCTCGCTGGCCGGTCAGGAGCTGGTGAAACATCTGGGTGAATGCGGCACGGTTGCGGTCCGGTGGTCCCAGCCAATGCCAGCTCAACAGTCCCCCCAGGGCAAAGGCACCGGCGCTGGCGAACACTCCTGGCACCGTCATGCCGGTTTCCCACCAGACGCCGACACCGGCCAAGGACGCCAAGCTCACTGTCCAACCCCACAGGCGGTAGCGCGGTGAACGCAACCACTCCTGGAGCCAGGGAAGCACCAGCAGTATCGCCAAACCCAGTCCGATGACAGTCGCGAGCGCGTTGAGCACGGTGGCATGCCTGCAACCTATCCGTACAGTATTCTAGCCTGTGGCCTGATCCAGCGCGAACCCTTGATGCACCACTTGCAGCGCTTTTTTGCCCTCCGACCGGCTCACCAGGCAACTGATTTTGATTTCCGACGTGGCAATCATCTGGATATTGATGCCCGCCTGGCCCAAACTGGCAAACATCCGCGCCGCAACGCCGGGTTTGCGTACCATGCCGCTGCCCACCACGCTGACCTTGGCAATGTCGGCATCCACGGCCAGGTACTCACAGTTCAGCTTGGCCAGGGCAGGAACCAAGGCCGCTTGCGCGCGTTCCACATCGTCCTGGTGAATCGTAAAGGCAATGTCTTTGGTGGGCCGGCCATCGATCCACGTCACCCGCTCGGACTGGATGATCATATCCACACTCACCCGCGCCTGGGCCAACGCTAGAAAAATGCAGGCTGCGGAACCTGGCCGGTCGGGAACGTGGCGAATCACTAGCCGCGCCTGCTGGTCGTCTAGGGCTGCTCCCCGCACTGGCGTCATCTCGCCAGCAGCTTCGGGCGGCGGCAAAACCGGCACTTTGAAACTACTACTGAGGACCCGCACCGCCTGGGTGGCATTGGCTAAATCCACCAGACAACTGACCTTGATTTCTGAGGTGGAGATCAGGTCAATGTTAATCCCGGCTTCCCCTAGGGCGCTGAACATGGTGGCAGCCACGCCCGGTCGGCCCACCATCCCCGCTCCAACAATGCTCACCTTGGCCATTGCCGCCGAGACGTGACAGGTGACGGGGTCGCCCCACTGCCCTACGAATTGCCGCACCACCTGCTCGGTCTGCGCCAAATCCGACCGCTGCACGGTAAAGGCAATGTCGTTCGTGGCTCCCGCCTGGATGGATTGGATGATCAAATCCACGTTGATCCCGGCGTCAGCCAGCGCCCCGAACAACTGGGCTGCAACGCCTGGCCGGTCAGGGACATTGCACAGGGCCACTTTTGCCTGCTGGTCATCTAGTTCCACCCCATCCACCAGCCGAGCTACCTCTAAATCTCGGTGGGGAATCGTGCGCCACGTGGGCGTGATCAAGCGCGTGCCCGGCTCATCGGTCCAACTGGAGCGCACTACCACTGGCACCCCGAAATTGCGGGCAATTTCCACGGCGCGGGGATGCAACACCTTGGCCCCGAGACTGGCCAGTTCCAGCATCTCTTCGCAGGTGACTTGGGGAAGCACCTGGGCGTCTGGCACAATGCGGGGGTCGGTGGTCAGAATCCCCGGCACATCGGTATAGATTTCGCATCCATCTGCGCCTAGAGCCGCTGCGATGGCCACCGCCGATGTATCCGACCCGCCCCGCCCCAAGGTTGTAATTTCCAGGGTGCGACTGCTGCTGATGCCCTGAAATCCGGCAATGACCACCACCTTGCCCTGCTCTAGCTCCTGGCGAATCCGGTCGGTGGGGATATGCAAAATACGGGCGCGTCCATGGTCTGCTTCGGTGATGATGCCGACTTGCGTCCCTGTCAGGGAAATGGCCGGTTGCCCCAGGGCTTCGAGCGCCATTGCCACTAGGGCAATACTCACCTGCTCGCCGGTCGAGAGCAACATATCCATTTCGCGGGGAGACGGCTGGGGATTCACCGCCTTCGCCAGGGCAATTAACTCGTCGGTGGTATGCCCCATCGCCGAGACCACCACCACCACCTGGTGCCCTTGGGCCACCGTCTGGACAATGCGCTGGGCGACCGCTTGGATCCGCTCGACCGTGGCGACCGAGGTGCCGCCGTACTTTTGGACGATTAATCCCATAGTTTTCTAGGGTAGGGCATCAGGGGACGGGTTCAATGCGTAGGAGTTGACCGTCATCGGCATCCGTGAGCACGTAAACCAGGCCATCGGGTCCCACCCGCACGTCCCGCACCCGCTGGCGCAGGTCAATCCGCTCGATTTCTTTCACTTTGCCATTGGACAGCACCTGCAACCGATGCACCGCCCGCGAGCGCAATCCTCCCGCCAGCAATTGCCCTTGCCAGTCGGGAAACCGCTCACCTCGGTAGATGGTTAGCCCAGACGGCGCCACCGTTCCCGGCCAGACCAACGCAGGGTCCACCATCCCCGGCAGCGACCGGTAGGGGGTGATTTCTTCGCCGCTGTACTCCCGGCTGTGGGTCACCCGCGGCCAGCCGTAATTTTTCCCCGCCTCCAGCCGGTTCACCTCGTCCCCTCCTTTCGCCCCGTGTTCCGTCGCCCAGACTTGCCCCGTCACCGGGTCCACCACCAGCCCTTGGATATTGCGGTTGCCCAGCGTCCAGACTTCCGGCGCGGCTTTTGCCCCCAACGGGTTATCCGCCGGTGCCGTGCCATCGGGATTCAGGCGCAAGACTTTCCCTAGGTGACTCTTCGGGTTCTGGGCCTGCTCGCGGATTAAGCGCCCCCCGTAGCGAATGGGCGGGTTGCCCCCATCCCCAATGCTCACCAGCAGGGTGAAATCCGGCAGCCAGGCCAGGCGCGACCCGAAGTGCTGCGTCCGGTACTTGGTCTGGGCCACCCGGAAAATCTCCCGCACCTCCGTCAACCGCCCGTTTTGCCAGGTACCACGCCCCACCACCGTGCGATTGGCCTCCACCGTCCCCTGGGCGTAGGTGAAATAGACCCAGGCGGGATTGGGAAAACAGGGGTGCAAGGCAATGTCCAGCAGGCCCCCTTGCCCCAGGTTCAACACGGGAGGAATGCCAGGCACTGGTTCCGGTCGTAACTGGCCCCCTTGCACCCAGCGCAGGCGTCCCGGTCGCTCCGTAATCAACATGTCTCCGTTGGGGAGCCACACCATGCCCCAGGGCCGTTCCAACCCCTTGAGCACCGATACCACGCGATAACGGGTGGCGGGTTGCACCTGCGACACCGGCAGTGGTTCCGGCTGGGAATGGACGCGACACCCCAGCAAGCCCAGCAGCAGTACCCAGCCCAGCCAGCGCGACCGCATCTACCCCCAAAACGCCTGCGCCTTTTGCACCAGCCACTGTTGCCAATTCTGCACTGGGGACCAGCGGTCTAGCCCCATCCCGACCGACAGCAGCAGCAAGTACACAATCGAGTACTTGAACACACCCCGCGCCCGCTGCGTATCCTGGGGCTGGTCAAACAATCGCAGGACTTTGTACAGAAATAATCCCCCTAGAATCAGGGCCATCAAGGCATACAACCCGCCCACCACCCCACAGGGATACACCAGCAGCAGACTGGTGGGCACCAGCAACAGCGTATAGACCAAAATTTGTTGCGCTGTGCATTCCGCCCCGGCCACCACCGGCAACATGGGTACACCCACCTGCGCGTAGTCATCGCGGAGCATCAGCGCCAGCGCCCAGAAATGGGGGGGTGTCCAGATAAAAATAATTGCAAACAAAATCCAGGCGCAGGGGGATAGCTCACCGGTTACAGCAGCCCAGCCCACCAAGGGGGGAATCGCTCCCGCCGCACCACCGATGACGATGTTTTGGGGACTGGAACGTTTCAGCCAGTGGGTATAGACCAGGACGTACACGGCAATACCCGCCCACTCCAGCCAGGCACTCGTCCAGTTCACCCGCCAGCCTTGGAGTAATAACGCACCCACCGCCAGCGTCAACGCAAACGCCAGGGCCTGGAACGGCGTAATGCGGCCAGCCGGAATCGGTCGGTTTTGGGTGCGCGCCATCACCTGGTCAATATCCCGGTCATAGAGGCAATTGATGGTATTGGCTGCCCCCGCCGCCATCGCTCCCGTGACCAGGGTCGTTAAAAACACACCCACATCAGGTTTCCCGCCCGCCGCCAACCACATCGCTCCCGCCGTGGTCACCAGCAACAGAAAGATGATGCGGGGTTTCGTCAGTTGCCAGTAATCCCGCAGGCGTTCCCCCATCCCTAGCGCTCCCAGGCCCGTCGTTGGAGTCCTACGGCAAGCACCACCAATGCCCCCAGCAACAGTGCCCCAATTGCCTGGTGCATTACGGTTAAAGGTTCCACCTGCAATCGCAACCGGTACGTCCCCCAGCCCACCAGGATTTGCAGCCCCAATAGCAGCAGGATTCCCTGACCAAGCCATTTCCAACCTGCACGCCACGCTTGGATCCCCGCCAGCAAGGATAAAGCTGCCGCCGGAACGAGTCCCAGTAAATGCCCATAAAACACTTGACACAACTGCTGACCTGCTAGGCACTGGTGCGCCGCCCACCGCGAAGCCACCAAGCCCCCCAGCAAACTTTGCCCATAAACCGCCAGCGCCGCCGCCAAGGACAAAGCCGGTAAGGAGGACGGCAACGGCTGACGCGGAGCAGGCATTTCCAAGAGCAAGACCCCCAGCGCCAGCAACAGACTGAAAAACGCCAGCCCCGTACCCAGGTGCGCCGTGACAATATCAAACCGGAGCAGTTCCGTGACCGTGAGTCCCCCCAGCACACCCTGCCAAATCACCAGCCCCAGCGCCGCCGTTACGCCCCAGGGCAACCAACGCGGCAGTTGTGCTCGCCACCACCAGGTCAAGGCGGTTAACCCCAGCACGCCCAACCCCACGGTCGCCGCCACCAGTCGGTGGAACCACTCCAAAAACACCTGCAAATCCATCTGCGCCGGCACCACCTGCCCAAAACACAAGGGCCAATCAGGACAGGCCAATCCCGCTTCCATCACCCGCGTGGCACTCCCCAGCGCCATTAACCCCCAAGTTGCTGCTGCCAAACCCCACAATCCTCGCCGCACCCACACCCGCGGGTTGAGGTCTTTGATTTGTGACGACGCGCCAACGGTGGTCATGGTTATACTCGCCGTTACACCTATTCCCGTTGTAGATAGCGGCGGTGCTACAGTTGCGCAGGTTTAAGCATTTCTTCGGGAATGAAAGCAATGTTGAGTTTTGTGAAGGGCTGACCAGCTTACTCTCCCGATTCGCCGCTGGTCGGGGCGCTACACTGCTATATTGAAGGTTTTGACGTATGCACAACGGCAATGGCGGGGCACAGCAAGTGGGCCAATATCAAGCGCCAGAAAGCGCGGGTGGATGCCCTGAAGGGACAAACCTTTGCCAAGTTATCGCGGGAAATTATCGTGGCAGCGCGCATGGGACTCCCCGACCCCGCCGGTAATTTTCGGCTCCGCACTGCCATTGAAAAAGCCAAGGCCGCCGGCATGTCCCAGGAGAATATCGAACGGGCGATTGCCAAGGGCGCGGGTCGCTTGGGTCCCGACACGGAAAACCTGGAATCGGTGCGGTATGAAGGCTATGCACCGGGAGGCGTGGCGGTACTGATTGAAGCCCTAACGGACAATCGCAACCGGACGGCGGGTGAAATCCGGGCGGCCTTCAATAAACACGGCGGCAATTTAGGGGAAACCGGGTGCGTCGGCTGGATGTTTACCCAGGTGGGGTGGATTCCCGTGACCGGCGTCACCACTGAAGAAGACTTGCTGGCATTAGCGTTAGAGGTGGGAGCGACCAGCTACGAGTGGGATGCCGAAACGCCGGCGCTGTTGACCGACCCCCAGGACTTGGACCGAGTGGCTGCTGCAGTACAGGTCAAGGGCTATGGCGTGGAGGGCGCAACCACCCGCTGGCAACCCACGACGACCGTGACGATTACCGACCCAGACCAAGCGCGGAAGGTGTTGCGGTTGTTAGACGTGCTAGAGGACTTGGACGATGTGCAGAGTGTGACAGCCAATTTCGAGATGGACGAGGCGCTGCTGGGAGCCACGATGGGGCTATGATAAAGCCATGGATGCCGATACGTTATTAAGACGCTATGCCGATGGGGAACGAGATTTCCGCCAAATAAACTTGAGCGGTGCTGACTTGTCATTGGCTATTCTGCGGGAGATCAATTTCAGCCGGGCGAAATTAGCGGGTATCAGTCTCAGCCAAGCAAACCTAACGCGAGCGGATTTGAGCCGGGCCATTTTGCGGGAAGCAGATTTGAGCCGAGTCGTCCTGCGGGAGGCCAATCTTACAGCAGCGAAGCTAGGGGGTGCCTATCTAAGCCAGGCGGACTTGGAAGGAGCGAATTTGAGCAAAGCCAAACTCACAGAGGCGGATTTAGTGGGAGCCAATCTGCGGGGCGCAAAATTAATGGGAGCCAACCTCAGTCGAGCAGTGCTAATTGAAGCCGATTTGAGTGGTGCGGATTTGAGCGGGGCCGACTTAACAGGAGCGAATTTGAACGATGCTCGTCTGGCCGGTGCGAATTTAGCTCGCGTGGATTTAACCCGCACATCCCTGCGCAATACTGACCTCAGTCAGGCAAATTTCTTTGAGGCAGACTTGAGTCGAGCTATCTTAGCAGGGGCGAAGCTGATCCGGGCGTGTTTTAGTGATGCGATATTGAGCGAAGCGAATTTGACCAATGCTGACCTAACGGAGGCCCAATGTATCAATGCTGATTTGAGCCGCACTAGTCTCCGGGGAGCCAATCTGGCAGGAGCCGGCTTGAGCGGGGCGATTTTAGACCGGGTGGATTTGGGGCATGCCAATCTAACAGGCGCTGATTTAACAGGAGCTGACTTGAGTGGGGTGGATTTGAGTCGCACGAATCTCAGTGGCGCCCAACTACGTCAAGCCATTCTGCACCGGAGCAACTTAGAGCAGGCTATCTTGAAGGGGGCAGACCTAACAGGAGCTGACCTCACAGATGCCCGGTTGTCGCGAGCAGTGCTGAGCGGCGCCCAACTCATTCAGGCTAATTTGGTGGGAGTAGATTTAACGGGCGTGATGTTACAGGGCGCCGATTTGAGCCAGGCCAGTCTAGCCGGGGCGATTTTGAACCAAGCCGATTTGACCAATGCCAGGCTAGTCGCAGCCGATTTAACTGGGGCATCCCTTTATGAGGTGCTGGTGCAGGGTGCCGATTTGACCCAAGCCTGTTTAACAGATGCCTATCTGGAAGGGACAGACTTGCAGGGGGCTTTGCTCATGGAAACGGTGTTGCCAGGTTAAGTTTGACCACCTCAAAACTAGTGCGGGGCTACGCCCTGCGGCCCGAAGTGTAGTAAGTTTTAACGATTTGGATATACCCCGATTAGTCTCTGTCCCTCATTACTAGCTCATAAACTACCGATATTTTCGCGACTGGCGTACCCACAAACACCCGATACATTCCTGCCGGCCAGTATCCAGAAATCTGGGGGGGACGGTCTTGAATCGATGTCGCGCAAAACGACCCGTCGGGGCCTTGGATGAATAGGGTGACGGGAGCGGTGCTGTTCACTTGGATTTTTAAGTAATCTATCGCTTGAGGCAAGCGCAATTCGTGATTGGGACGCTGAGCAATGTAACCGCAAATCTCGCTGTCCACTGGTCCCCCAGCCTGACCTTGGAGGGTTAAGGTCTCAAAACCGTCTTTCACTTCCACAACTTGGGGCTGACATCCTGCAATAATAGCCACGCTGCTGAGAATTGCCAGCCATTTGCATTTACGCATTCACCTTGCGTACCCACCACCAGCGCGTGATAAGCGCTACGATTAACATCGCCGTAAATCCCAGGGGACTTGCCAGCGGATTCGTCTCCAGCGCCGTCAACCAGGCCGGCAACTCCGGATTCACCACGAGCCAATGCCCCACCCGCACCCAGTAGTAGGCTGTTACCAGACCTGCGTGAAAGCCCACTGGCCAACTTAATCGTCCGGCACAGGCCAGGCGTCCCCACGCCAGCGCTAATCCCAGGACCCACAAACCCGGAAATTGCGGCCAGATTTGCAGCAGGACCTCGGGGGGATGAAAAAAATGCGCCAGTGCAAACAATCCACTACTTGCCCAAACGGCCACGGTGATCCCGTAATCTAGTTGCAATTCTTGCCACAGCCAGCCCCGAAACAACAGTTCCTCTGCTAGGGCTACCCCAAGTCCCAAGCCCATCCCTTGTAGAACAACTGATGAAGGGGGCGCCGCTTGCCAGTCCAACCACCCCCAGGACGCCTGCAATGCCAGCAATCCCAATAACGCTCCTAGGGCCATCGTCCAACCTGCCAGCGCCTCTTGCCACCACCGCCGGTTCAGTTGTAGACCATACATGACCCAGGGACGCTTTTCCCCTCGGACTGCCCAGCCCCACAGGTACAACATACCGACAAATTCCAGATAAAGAATGCCAGTCGCCAGGGGATAAATAGACGCATCACTGGCCAAAAACGGCCAAATAAGCACTACAACAGGCAACCAAATCAGTAAGAGTAAACCGACGAATACCAACAGCCGGCCTAGAAAGGGAAGAGTGGCTAGCCGGCTTAGCATTCGGGTTCAATGGTGCTGGTTAGGCCCTTGCGCCGCAGCCCTTCGCAGTAAAATTCCGCCGGTTCCAGGGGGCAAATAATTACCAGGGCAACACCCGTATTGTGGGCCTCTAGCATGATGTTGACCGCTTCCACCCAGGAGAGACTTGGCACCACCTTCATCAGGCACTCCACCACGTACTCCATGGTGTTGTGGTCGTCGTTGTGGAGCAGAACTTTGTACTTGGGTGCGTGCTTGCGTTCTTGACTGGTTTTCGGTTTTTCCAGGATTTCGGTCGCCATCGTTTGCCACTCCCAAACCCAGTTTCAGCTTAGCGAATGAACAGACCGGCGGGAAGATACATCGCCTTGGGGTTGAGTCAATCTGATTTCCAGCTTACATCCTAGCGCCTCAGCATAGCGACGCAAGGTAGCCAGTGACGGTGATGGTTTGCCCGTGACAAGTGCTGACTCTAGGCGGGCAATAGCAGCTGGTTTCATTTCCATCCGCTCTGCGACTTGAGCCTGGGTCAGTCCCGCTCTGCGTCTAACTGCTAATACTTGACGGAGCAAATCAAATTCATCTGCTAAGTCTTCATAGATAGAGTGTGTTTCCGGGTTAGTCAAGAGCCTAGCTTTGAGTTCAGTGTGATCCACGGTTTTTCACCTCCAACATGCGTCTTCTAGCCATTTTAAGTACTCGAGGTGGAATCTTTTGTGCCTTCTTAATGTAGCCGTGTAGCATAACAATTCGTTGACCAGTTAGGGTACAGTAAAACAAACGAGCAATGCCTTCTTGGCCTTTTAACCGAAGTTCAAACAAACCGTTACCGAGCGCCTTGGTATGAGGCATACCCAAATCAGGGCCAAACTCAAGCATCAGGTCGGTCAATCGCAAGTATCTGGCTGCCAACCCTGGTGGTAACTCCAGAATAAACTGCTCTACGTCTCCATAAGCATACTCAATCCTCCAAACCATTAGGCAGATTACACTATTACCGTATTACCGTTTCACCTGCACCCCTCGCCAAAAGGCCACGTAGCCCTTGATATGTTGGGCTGCTGGTTTCGGGTCAGGGTAATACCAGGCTGCATCGGGATTCTCCTTGCCGTTGACGACGATGGTGTAGTAATGGGCAACGCCCTTCCAGCCGCAGGTGGTCTGGGTGGCACTGGGACGAAAATACTCCATCTTCAACGCTTCCGGCGGGAAATACACATTGCCCTCCACAACTTCATAGCGGTCGCTGTCGGCTAGCACAACCCCTTCCCAAATCGCTTGCGCCATAGGTTTGCTCTCGCTCGGTCAACTTTTTTACATATCTTAACAGTGTGGTGGGTGTAGGGAAATGGTTTCAACCCATTAAGGCAGTCTTCGCAAACGGATACGCGTATCCTCAAAAACAACAATACACCCCTGCGCCAGGTCGTTGCGAATGTCTGTTAAGTTGGCCAGTAAGAGCTGAAGTTGGGTCTGCGGTTTGCGGATCAAGGCACCCCGAAATAAGATGACTGAAGGCTTGATGGCTGACTGCTGCACTAACAACGTGCCAAAGTCGGTGTCGGCTGAAACAAGAATACGGTTCTCTTGAACAGCACATGTGAAGATGGTTGCATCACTAGCAGTTTGTAGTCCGTAATCCCGTACATGCACAGCATCATACCCCGCTTGGCGTAAACCCTGGGCGACTTGGGGTGATAATGCGTTATCAATGAGAAATTTCACTGTGAACCCCTCAAATTTTTCACCTGAATATAGTCTGAATAGTCTGAAGCTCAATCAATTGATACGATAGGGAGTACAACAGGGCTGGTAGAAGAGCAGGGCCATGAAGTACTCACGCATTACCGTTAATCCTGAACAAATGGGTGGTGTGCCCTGTATTCGGGGGTTACGCATTCCCGTAGCGACTGTAGTGGGTCTGCTGGCTGAAGGTCTCAGCGCCGCAGAAATCCTGGCAGCTTACCCCGACCTGGAACCGGAAGACATTCAGGAAGCACTCCTCTATGCGGCTGAAGCTGTACAGGAAGCGCGGATGGGATAATGGGCCGGCAAAGCGCTAGGATAAAGCAACCGTTGGGAGCCAATGGTCAAAATGTTGCCCTGTTTGCGACCGGACTTAGCCAACTTAGCGGTCTATCACCCACCGGCGCGGGACGCAGGAACTGACTGGCTAGATGGGAATGAATCGCCCTGGGACTGGCCGCCGGCGCTCAAGGAAAAACTGGTGTGGCTCTACCGCCAAGATATTCAGAACAATCGCTACCCCGATAGCACCCACGCGGAACTCAAACAGGAATTGGTGCAATACTTGGGCGAACAACTGGGGGCCAACCCCGAAAACAAACTCACCGGCGAGTGGTTAACGATTGGCAACGGTTCTGACGAGTTGATTCGCTCTGTCCTGATTGCGACCTGCCTTGGCCAAAATGCTGGCATTTTAATTGCTGAACCCACGTTTTCCATGTACAAAATCCTGGCGCGGACGCTGGGGATTCCGGTGTGGGATGCGGGGCGTAACGAGCAGTTTGAGATGCATCTATCGAAAGCGAACGAACTCATCCAGCAAGAACCGATTCGCGTGGTGTTTGTGGTGCATCCGAATTCCCCCACGGGCAATGGATTAACCGCTCAAGAACGGGAATGGTTGCAACAATTGCCCCCCAAAATTCTGGTGGTGATTGACGAAGCCTATTTTGAGTTCAGCCAGGATACGCTCCTGCCCGAATTGCTCAGCCGCCCGAACTGGGTCATTTTGCGCACCTTTTCCAAGGCATTTCGCCTGGCCAATTTGCGGATTGGTTACGCCATTGCCCATCCCGAAGTGATTACCGCGCTGGAAAACGTCCGGTTGCCCTATAACCTGAGCGGTTTTTCGCTTCTAGCCGCTCAATTGGCTCTGACCCAGCGCCGGCAACTCCTGAGCACCATCCCGGAAATCTTGACCGAGCGGGAACGGGTCATGGCCGAGCTGCGCAAATGTCCGGGCATCCAACTATGGCCTAGCCAAGCCAACTTTATCTTTAGCCGACCTACACGCCTGGCCCCCGAGCAGCTCTACCAGCAGTTGTACGACCTGGGTACAGTGGTGCGGCACACTGGCGGGGGACTGCGGCTGACGATCGGCACACCGGCGGAAAATTCCCGTTTAATTCAGCGCTTGCGCCAGTGCTGTGGGGGCTAGGTTTTCGCTATATTCCCGAAAGCGCTCCAAATCCGCCTGCAAGGTCCGTTCCACATGGGGGCCGACCAGTCCATCCACCCATTGACTTACCCACGCCGGCAGGGAATAGGCCACCGTCAATTTCACCACGCACTGGTTGCCCCGGTCGTAAAACCGCACCGCCCCGCGATTGGGCAAGCCGGTCACCGACTCCCACTGGATGATCTGGTGGGGAATTTGTTTCACGATGCGCGATTGCCAACTGAAGTCCAGGCCCCGCGTTGCCAGATGCCAGCGCGATAACTCCGGTTGGTCCGGCAGCACCTCCACGGAGCGAATCCACTGCATCCACTGGGGCATGCGTTCCAAGTCCGACCACAAAGCCCACGCCAAGCTGACGGGAATCTCTACCGTGACCTGCACCGTATGCTCTAACCACTCTGTCATCGGTTCACCCCAAAAACGCTAACACTGCCTGTGCTGCCTGTCGCCCGGAAATCACCGCCCCCTCCATACTGTCAATGTAGTCCTGCTGCGTGTAACTCCCCGCCAGGAAAAAGTTGGGAACTGGCGTCTTTTGGGGCGGACGGAACGGCTCCATCCCGGGATTTTCCCGATACAGGGATTGGGCCAGTTTCACCACACTATACCAGGTCAGGTTCAGGTTGCGCGCCGCAGGGAATAACTCCCGCACCTGGGCTAAGGCATGCTGGGCAATTTGCTCATTCGGCATGGGGATAAACCGGTCTCCCGGCGTCAAAACCACCTGCAACAAGGACCCTTGCCCTTCCCGGTAATAGTCCGCCGGGCTGGTGAGTGCTAAATCGGCAAAGCAAGAGAAGTCCGCATCGGCGCTGTAGAGCAGGTTGTCCAGGCCCCTGGGTTGGGAACCGTTGACCGCCGACCCCGATAGATCCGTCACCCAACCGTCAAAGCGCAACTGCACCGTTACCACCGGCACGGCGTCTAACTTGTAAATCCGGTCGAATTCTGGCCAGCGCCGCCACTGTTGGGGCAACAGCCGCTGAATGCCTGGCACATCACAGGCCGCGACGTAGGCATCCGCCGTCACCCGTTCCTCCTGCTCACCGTTGGCTACTACCAAACCAGTCACTCGCGTTTCGCCGTTGACTTCGGCAAACTCGATTTGCCGCACCCGCCGGGATGTGAAAATTTCGCCCCCCCGCTCCCGAATGTAGCGCACCAGCGGTTGATGCAAATAGGTATCCGGCGACCCCTTGAGCATGTTCAACCGCGACGCTTCCGTGCGGGCGGCAAACATGAGAAAAATCGTGAGCATACAACGGGCGGAAATCTGCTCGGTATCAATAAACCCCAGCGCCAGGGCAATCGGGTTCCAGAGCCGTTCCAAACTGTGCTGCGACCCGCCATGCCGGCGAAACCAATCGGCAAAACTATAGCAGTCCAAGGCCCGAATTCGCCGCATTGCCCCTTCATAGTCCAGCAACCCCGGAACGATGGGACTGGTGCCCAAGGCAATGGCATTGCGTAACTTGTCCCACCAGGTGAGTTGCTCCGTGGTGAAAAACGCCTTTAACCCGTGAAATGGGGCTCCCAAGGGAAACCGAAAATCCAAGTGCCCGAGCTGGCCGCCGCGATTGACAAACGTATGCACATGTTCCTTGGGCAACAAGTTTTCGTAGGCCCCCACCTGGCGCATCAGGGCAAACAGGTTGTCGTAGTTGTGGAAAAAGACGTGCAAGCCCATTTCGATGTGATGGCCCTGGTCGTCTCGCCAGCTCCCCACTTTACCCCCGACAAACCGGCGCCCTTCATACACCGTTACCTGGTGCCCGTGGTCCACCAGCGTGACTGCCGCCGCTAAACCCGCTAGACCCGCCCCAATGATGGCTACCCGCATCGCCCCCAACTTTTAACACTGCTTAACAGTTTATCTCAGCGTGCAACGTACCGGGCAGACCTTGGGCTAACCGCGCCGCGCCCCAGGCCGCTTCCTGCTGTTGGGCCACCAGAACCGGTACCCCTAGCAGTTGTTGGCGAATCACTTGCCAGGTGGGATTGCGACTGCCACCGCCGCTGGTGAACACCCGTTGTAACGCTGGCCCCCCCAGGGTTTGCAGCAAGCGATACCCTTCGGCTTCGATGCGGGCGATGGCGGTCAACAGGGCTTGTAGAAATTGCACCGGATCGTCTGGACGGGGGTCGAGCCGAGGTGCCCAGTGGGGGTCATAGATAGGAAACCGCTCGCCAGGCTTGAGCAGCGGGTAATAGCCCAGGTCCAGGGGGACTGGCGGGTTGATCTGGGCGGTCAAGTCCTCTAATTCCTGGGCCGAAAAGAAGTGACTCAACACAGCACCACCTGTGTTTGACGCGCCCCCCACCAGCCATAGATCGCCTA
>JANWVM010000045.1 GCA_025056115.1 Gloeomargarita sp. SKYG116 | reverse complement strand
ACTGTTGCAGATAACGGCTGAGTAACCCGAGGCTGTCTTTGGAGGGCAAAACGACCATATCTTTTAAGCCGCGCCCCCGCCCAATGGCATACCAGGCCAGCGCCAAGAATGCAGCTGGGTTTTGGCGCACATCGTGAATCCGCGTGACCTGGTCCATCTCCCGCGCCCCGCGCAACATTTCCCGGATAGGAATCCCCTGCAACGCTGCTGGAACCAAGCCCACCGTCGCCAGTTCCGACGTCCGCCCCCCTACCCAATCAAACATGGGAAATCGCGCCAACCATTGCTCGCGCTGCGCCGTTTGGTCTAACTCACTCCCTGGCATGGTAATGGCAACGGCTTGGGGAGCAAAAGGCCAACCGCGTTCTCGAAATACCCGCTGGATTTCCCACATGCCGTTGCGGGGTTCGGGCGTGCTGCCGGATTTGGAAATGACCAGAATCAAACTGGTCTGCAACCGGTCGCCGAGCTGTTGCACCAGCCGGTCCATCCCCGCCGGGTCGGTGTTGTCAATGAAGTGAATGTCTAGCGGGGGATGCACTGGCGCGACGGCTTGGCTAACGAATTGGGGACCCAAGGCGGAACCGCCAATGCCAATGGAGACAATGTCGGTGAATTTTTCCCCGTTGACGGCGCGAATGTCTCCCCGGTGGACCTGCTCGGCAAACCGTTCGACGCGCTCGACGGACTCGCGAATGGCCCGTTGAATCTCGGGCGTAGGGGCTAAATCGGGGTCGCGCAACCAGTAATGCCCCACCATGCGGTTTTCATCGGGGTTGGCAATGCTCCCGGCTTCTAAAGCGGCCATGTCCTGGAACGCTCGGGCAAACTTGGGCTGGAGTTCTTGAAACAACTCGTCTGTGAGACTATCGACGCGGCTCAGGTCCAGGTAGAAGTCCAAACCAGGGTGGTAATACAGCCAATCCTGGTAGCGTTGCCAAAGCGCCTGTGTCATGGTCTGTTCCCCCGTTCAGCCTGGCGCTTTCATCTTATCACCTGGTTTCCGGCGCGTCGCTACCCCCAAAATCTTGACCGCCAAAACGGCTGCCCCAAACCCATTGTCAATGTTCACCACGGCTAACCCCGGCGCGCAGCTATTGAGCATGGTCAACAGGGGCGCCAACCCTTGCCACTGAGCGCCATAGCCAACGCTGGTAGGAACGCCAATCACCGGCGCGCTGCTCAACCCGGCGACGACCGACGGCAAAGCCCCTTCCATCCCAGCAACGACAATCAACACATCACAGGGTTCAATCTCCGGCCAGCGGGTCAACAACCGGTGAATCCCGGCGACCCCGACGTCCTGAAACAGTTGCCCTTGCACACCCAGGTACTGGAGGGTCACCAGCGCTTCTTGCGCCACTTTCTGGTCGGCAGTCCCGGCGGTGATCACACCGACCAAACCGGGATATTTCACTTGGGGCGTGCCCAGCAAGAGGGTCTCGGCGATGGGGTCGTAGGTGCAATCGGGCAATTGCCGTTGGATGTCCTGCGCTGCTGTTGGACTCACCCGGGTGGCCATCGCCAGTCCAGCCCGCTGGTACATCTGCCAGAGAATGGCGGCAATCTGCGCCGGCGTTTTCCCCAGCCCCCACACCACTTCCGGGATACCGGTGCGCTGCTGGCGCTCGAAGTCGAGGTGAGCAAAGGCACGGACATCATCCGGGAACATGGCCGCCCACAATTGCGAAACCAAACCACTGCCAGACGACATCAACGCCCACAAATCCCGCCGCTTGTAGCAAGTCCAGTTGCTTGGCGACTGTGGTCAATTGGTCAGGAGCGGAATAGCCGTAGGGTTGGGTCTGGCCGCGCTCCGGCAGCGGATGGGCCTGACTGCATGCTTGCCGTACCCGCTGGTACAACGCAGCGCTGTAGGCATGGGGTGCCACCACAGGGTCGGCGTTCCAGAAACAACCGCCAGGACGTAGATGGGCCAAAATTTGCCGAAACAGTTGCCCCTTCATGTTGTCGCTCAGGTGATGAATGGCGAGGGCTGACACGCAGGCGTCCACTGGCTCAATCGCGGGAAACCGCTCAGGATACAATGCCCATTCCCCAAAATCGCCAGCAATCAAGGTGGTTTGGGCGGGGGGTAATTTGGCTTGGGCCTGCGCCAGCATCGCCGGGGAGTAGTCCATCAGAATCACCTGCGCCTGGGGGAACCGTTGTAAAAGCCGCAGGCTGACATTGCCGGTGCCGCCGCCTAGGTCCAGAATGCGCTGCGCCGTTGGGGGAACGCACAGGCTCAAGGCCGTCAACATCTCGTCATAATGGGGAACAAGGGCGCGAATCCCCTGATCAAAGTCCTGGGCTGAGGCAAACACTTCCCCTGGTCGAATGGTGCTGGTCATGCGTTGAGGTTCATTTGGTGTTTCCCCTTTACGACGATAACCCAACCCAGCGGACGCCCGTCATCACCTATGGGTTAATTGGGGCTTGTGTTGTTATTTTTTTCTATCAGGTCAATCTAGACGGGGAACAACTCCAGCAATTCGTGCAGGCGTGGGCAGTTATTCCCAAAGAGTTATTTACCAACTTCGATGCGAAGGCTATTACCCTGATCAGTTCGCAGTTCCTGCATGGGGGTTTCTGGCATCTGTTCGGGAACATGTGGTTTTTGTGGCTGTTCGGCAACAATTTGGAGGATGCGCTGGGGCGGTGGCGGTTTTTGTTGTTTTACCTGTTCTGTGGTGCGGTGGCAGCATTGGCCCATGCGTTGGTTGTCCCCATGTCCACCATTCCCTTGCTTGGCGCTAGCGGCGCTATTGCCGGCGTGATGGGGGGCTATATCGTGCGGTTTCCCCAAGCGCAAATTCGCACCCTGTTGGTCTTGGTCATCTTTGTCACCATCGTGCGGATGCCGGCGGCAGTGTTTTTGGGGGCTTGGATCCTGATGGAAACCCTGCGGGCAGCGTCCGTGCATCCGGGAATGCCAGGAGTTGCCTATTTGGCCCATGTGGCAGGTTTTTTGACGGGAATGGTGCTGCTACCGTTGGTCGGGACTGAAATGGACAGCAGGCGGTAAAATGAGGGGTAGCGCTACCTTTGACCGCCCGGGGCTATGCAGTCTATTGAACCCCTCGATGTGTCCTCACTCGCAGATTGGGACGGGCCGAGCCGGGTACTGGTTGTTGAGGATGAAGACTTGATCCGGGAGATGTTGGAGCTGTCCCTACAGGAGGAGGGGTATCAAGTGACGGCGGTGGCAGATGGCCGGGCAGCACTGAATTTGCTACTAGGGGAAGGCGAATCCGGTGGCAGCTTTGACCTGGTGGTGCTGGATTTGATGTTGCCTCAGGTGAATGGCTTGGACTTGTGCCGGTTGTTGCGTCGCCAGGGCAATCCCACGCCGATCCTAGTGCTGAGCGCTCGCAGCAGCGAAACCGACCGGGTCTTGGGGCTGGAGGTAGGGGCAGATGACTATTTAACCAAACCATTTAGCACCCGGGAACTAATTGCCCGCTGTCGTGCCCTGCTACGGCGGCAACGCCAGAGCTATTTACCCCAGCCGACTGTGCTGCAATACAAGGACATTGAACTCTATCCCCAACAATGCCGGGTGGTGGTACGGGGGCAAGTGGTGAACCTGTCGCCCAAGGAATTTCGCCTGCTGGAGTTGTTTATGAATTACCCCCGGCGGGTCTGGTCGCGGGAAAGTTTACTGGACCGGGTCTGGGGACCGGATTTTGTAGGCGATAGCAAGACGGTGGATGTACATATCCGCTGGCTGCGGCAGAAGCTGGAACGGGACCCGAGCCACCCTGAATACATCCTGACCGTGCGGGGCTTCGGCTACCGCTTTGGCTGATGGCAAGCCGGTGGTTACTGCTAGGGCTGGCCCTGGGACTGGGTGGGGGCTGGTTATTAGGGCGTCGGCGTTCTTCTCGCCCAGCCGCAGCTGATCTTGCCTGGCAAGAGATTATCGAGCACCTGCCCTGGGGATGTTTGGTTGTGGATGAGGACAACCAGCTCCTGTGGTGCAATCCAGCAGCCCGCACCCTGTTAGGACTAGAGCGCTGGCGACCCACCAAGCCCCGGTTGTTGCTGGAACTGGTACGCTCCTATGAACTAGACCAGTTGATTGAACGAACTCGCCGCCGCCAGGGTGCTCAGGTCATCGAGTGGGACTTTTATCCATCTGAGTTGACCCAACCCCCCATCCCGCTCCGGGCAACGGCGCATCTGCTCACGACTGGCCAAGTGGTGGTCTTTCTGGAAAACCGGCAGTCACTGGTGGAATTGACTCAGGCCCGCGACCGCTGGGTGACCGACCTGACCCACGAGTTGAAAACGCCTTTGACAGCCATGCAACTAGTGGCGGAAGCGTTGTATGCGCGGGTAGACCCCCCCTTGCAGCAGTGGGTGAACCGACTGTTGGGTGAACTACAGCGGTTGAGCCGGCTGGTGCACAACTGGCTGGAAATTGCCCAAGGGCGTCGTCCCGTGCGCAACCCCACACCGGTGAACTTACCAGTCCTGATCCAAAACGTCTGGCAAAGCCTAGAACCCCTGGCCCAACAGAAACATCTCCGTTTAGATTACATCGGCCCCGGCGAGTTGTGGCTGCTGGGAGATGAATTACGCCTGTATCAAATGTTCTGCAACTTGCTGGACAACAGTATCAAGTACAGCCCTGTTGATAGTGCGGTTCGGGTGGTCGTTACTCCCCAGGCGCAACAACGTCGGGTGGAAGTAGAAGTCATTGACCAAGGCCCTGGCTTTCCACCGGATGACCTGCCCCACCTGTTTGAGCGATTCTACCAGGGACAAATCCACCCCCAGGGTTACCCCACAGGCACGGGTCTGGGCTTAGCGATTGTCCGGCAGATTGTACTGGCCCACGGGGGTGAGATTCAAGCGGCCAACCACCCGGAATGGGGCGGTGCTTGGTTGCGTATTCAATTGCCTTGGAATGCCGACGTTTTTGCCTGCGAGGGTGCGCCTGCCGCCAACGCCCGGTAATACATGCCGCCAATCACTGCCAGAAAGCCGCCATAGGCCAGAATTTGCAGCAGGTAGAGGTGGTCTCGATACCCCAGCAGCACCTTGAGCAACAACCCCAGCCCGTGCCGGTCGGGCAGCCAGGCGGATGTATCCCACACCAAAGGGCCGAGTACCTGTACATCCCCCAGCGCTTGACTGCCATGCCAAAGCGCACTCACAACCAGTCCCCCGACAATCAGCAACAACCCCGTTCCCATGACTCGGAAGAACACCCGCAGGGGCAAGCGCATCCCCAACCCAAACAGCCCGTAGCCCACTGCCACGGCGCCGACAATGCCACCGATAGCACCCAGGAGCGCCGCCCCACCTTGGGCAAATTGCGCGCTGATGAAGACGACGGTTTCCATCCCTTCCCGCAACACGGCAGCCAGGACCAACACACCGATCCGCCATCCCTGGGGCAGGTTGTGTAACTGTTGCTTGACTGCTTGCGCCACTGCTCGCCCTTGCTCGGTCATCCACAACAGCATCCAGGTCAGTAACCCCGCCGCCAAGACTTCCAAGACCGCCTCTAAACCCATTTGCCAGTGGGGATGGGTGCGGGTCAGTTCCTGAAGTACTGTGATCAATGCCCACCCACTGACCAAACTGCCAGCGATCCCGGCGCCAACGCCCAATCCGACCCAGCCGTACAGGTCGCGCCGGTGGGTTTGGCCCAGAACGGTCAACACGATGCCCACAATCAAGGCCGCCTCGACCCCCTCGCGCAGGGTGACGAGAAAACTTGGCAGCGCTGGCGTCCAATCGCTCATGCTGGTGACGGTTGCGTTCCCCTCTACCATAACGGATTTGCCTGGGCGAGCGCCCTACACTAGAGGAAAGACCCCTATCCAGCGCTGCCCATGGCCCGCACGGTTCATACGCTCCAGCAGTACAAGCAGCAAGGGCGCAAAATCGTGGCTGTGACCGCCTGGGACTATCTGTTGGCACAAATTCTCGACCAAGCGGGCGTGGATGTGATTTTGGTGGGGGATTCCCTGGGGATGGTGGCCTTGGGGTATGAAACGACAGTGCCGGTGACGCTGCCCGAAATGATCCACCACGCCAAAGCGGTGCGCCGCGGCGTTAAGGATGCTTTTTTGGTATGCGACCTGCCGTTTTTGAGTTATCAAGTCAGCCCGGAAGCCGCGCTCTACCATGCCGGGCAAGTGCTCAAGCAGACGGGTGTCCAGGGGGTGAAGTTGGAAGGGGGTTACCCTCAGATGGTGACGACGGTTCAGCGCCTGGTGACCGCAGGAATCCCGGTGATGGGTCACCTGGGCTTACTGCCGCAGTCAGTGCATCGGTTGGGGGGCTACCGGCAACAGGGTCGCACACCGGCAGAAGCTGACCGACTCCTCGAGCAAGCCTTGGCCTTGGAGGCCGCTGGTATTTTTGCCCTGCTGCTGGAACATATCCCGGCCCAAGTGGCAGCCACCATCACCCGCAAAGTGCAAGTGCCCACCATCGGCATCGGCGCAGGTCCCGACTGTGATGGTCAAATTGTTGTGACGGCTGACCTGCTAGGACTAACGACTCACCCGCCGCCGTTTGCCCCCCGCACCGCCGATTTACGCACTGCCATTACCCAGGCCGTCCAGACTTACAGCCGGTGGGTGCGCGGCGATCCGCTATAGTGAAAAAGAACTTTAACATTCCGTAATAAAGCATGACATTGGCATCGGTGTTGCCCTGGTGGCGGTTGGACTGTCGTTGGCAGGGGGAGGAGACAGACCTGTTACCAGGAATGCTATCGCCCTGGTGGCGGTTGTTGTTGTTGAGTGATGGCTCCCTGACCCGCCATTTGCAGTTCATCACCGGGCAGGAGATTCACGTGCAGGTCATTGATATGTCGCCGGTGGGGTGGATGCAGGATGGGGCGCCCGTTGAAGTGATGCAGGTGGCAGGCCCGTGGGTGCGCCGCCAGGTATGGTTGCAGACGGAGGCAGGGGAACGCCTGGTCTATGCCACGTCCTGGTGGCCGGCAGCGGTGGTGGGTCATTACTTACAGAACCCAGATTTACCGATTTGGACCAGCTTGCGGCAACTGCGTTTAGAGATGTATCGGGATATTCGCCGCCTGTACTACGGGGATTCTGCGCCGTTGGCCCAGGCGTTTGCCAGTCCGGGACCGTTTTGGGGACGGCATTACCTGTTCTGGCACCAGGGACAGCCATTGACGTTGATTTATGAAGTCTTGTCGTCCCGTTTGCAGCGGTATCTGGGCGCCTCAAGCGAGACCGAAAAATTCCTGGAGATGGGCGCGTAGCGCAGCGAGGGGTTGCCCCTGGTGAAGCACCACGTCAGCCTGGGCAGCCTGTTCAATCTGGGCAACAGTTTCCGGGGGTAAGGCCAACCATTCCACCAACCGGCGGTAAGCCTGTTTTTCGGCAGGGACAATGGCCGTTTCCGTGGGGGTTTGCCCGGCTTGGATGAGCAAATAACTCAGGCGCAGGAGCCATTCCCGGTCATGGGGCGGCGGCGGTTGTTGCAAAAGCGTATCCAAGTCGTAGTAGGCAAACAGGCGGTCGTAGAGTTCGCTCCAGAGTTCGTCCTGCTGATGGGAGTCCGGCGGGCTAAACGCAGGCACTAGCTGGTCGAGCAAGAGCCGGATTTCTTCAGGGTTAAGGCGTTCATCTGCCCAAGCGACCGCCGCCAGTACTTGAAAGACGAACTCTTGCTCCGGCGTCAACTTCATCGGCGGGTGGTGGGTTCTGCTGGCGTCAGCAGTTGCGTCACCGTCACCAATTCTAGGTTCTTGGCGCGCAGGCTCGCAATGACGCCCGCCAGTGCCTCCACCGTACTCCCGAAAATGTCATGCATCAGGATAATGGAACCGGGTTGCGCCTGTTGCTGGACGATTTGGATAATGCGCTGGGGGTTGCGGTGCTGCCAATCGCGCGTGTCCACATCCCACATCACAACGGCGAGACCCAATTCCCCGCTCAAACTCACGGTACTCCGGTCAAACGCGCCGTACGGCGGGCGGAGATAGCGGGGGTAAATCCCTAGGGCCTGGCAGACCAACGCCTGGGTCGTGGCAATTTCTTGACGAGCTTGCGCGGCGCTAAGGGTTGTCAGGTTGAGGTGATGGGTGGTGTGGTTGCCAATTTCGTGCCCTTCCAGGTGTATTCGTTGCAACAGCCTGGCGTGGTGTCGCACCATTCGTCCCTGCACAAAAAAGGTCGCTAGCACCCCCTCTTGCCGCAGGATGTCCAGGATGCGGGGTGTGTAACGGCTGTGGGGACCATCGTCAAAGGACAGGGCAACACGGGCGTGACGACTACTCCCCCGGTAGATGACTTGGGCGGGTAGCGGAGACAAGGCAGTTCCACAGGACGCCTGGGGTTCTTGTGGCTGCACCACCACCTTTTGGCTGTGGTAGGCCACCGGTTGACCCTCGCGCCACACCTGTACCCGCAGGAGCCGTTCCCCTGGTTGCGTGAGCCGTTTGACCCAACGATACTCTGGCTGTGACCCAGTCTGTTCTCCCAAGAATTCCCGGTCGAGCCACACTGCCACTCGGTCGGCTCCCCTGACCCGTACCACAATCTCGTGGACTCCCTGGCGGGCAAGTACTTGAGCCTGCACGGGTTCCCCCTGATTCGGTTGGTGGGGCAGCGTTGGCGGGGCCTGGCGCAGGGCGGTCAACACCAGTTGAGCAACGCGAGATAACCCTTGACAGTCATCTCCAGCGGCCCAGGCCGGCATAGCCACTGCTAGTAAATAGCGCTCCTGACCGGCAATGATCACCCCGCTATCAACGCAGTGCCGGTGCAAGACCCAGCCCGGTTTGTGGCAAATCTGGGGAGTCTGTTTGAGCGCCGCCTGCGCGCCTGCTGCCAAAAATGAGGGTTCGGCTCGGCACAGCGCTTCTATCAACCGGGCAATATCGGCGTCAGCTATGCGAAATCGCTCAACGGGGGGAAGTTCGTGGTGCAACACCACCCGCCGCACTGCTTCCGTCAGTTCAAAGAGATTGGCGCAGTTCCCCCGGGCAGGGCAGCGATAGGCAGCTTGGGCATACCGGCGCGGTAGGGTTTTCTGGCGCTGGCCCTCCCGCAAGGTCAAAGGGGGACTGGTATAGACATTCAACCCGCCATAACCGCGCTGCAACGTGGTGGTGGGAAAACCCCGCTCCGGGGTGAGAAAGGTTTGATTCAGCCAGTCCAATCCCACTAACTGCAAGGTCAGGTCGTAGTCCAAGTTCGAGCTTTCCCGAATCGAACGGTCAATGATGCGGGTCAACTGGTCTTGCATTCGGGGAAATACCACTGTCGCCTCGCCCGTAAAGCCCTGGGCATGCACCCACTCCAAGGCTGCAATTGCTGGTAGTACCTTCACTGTGGACGCCGGCCAGAAGTTCTGACTAAACGCTCCTAACCCCGCTTCGTAAAAGCTGTAGGCTGGTCCCCCCACGCCCGATTCAATCCGCGCCGCATAGACGGCTGTTCCTCTGGGCAAACGCACGCCCTGTTGCCGCAACGTGCGAGGGAGAAATTCCCGATCCATCACCCGCTGTACGGACCAGGCCCACGGCGCCGCTGGTGCAGGTTTGGGGAGCTGTGGCGATGCAACCACTGGAGCAGACGGTTTGGCCTTGGCAACGGACATTGTCTGGAAACGGTGCCACGCTCCCCCCCCGACCACGAGAGCAGCCAACCCCACACCGATGGCTCCTAGCCAGCCCCTTGCCGGTTGCCGGGGTTGAATGACGACCTGCCAGACCTCACACCCAGTGGCTAGGCATACCCGCAAGTGGATTTCCGGCAGTCCCGACCGCTGGGCCAGTCGTCGCTGCAACCGCCGCTGTTGCCGGTGGGTTAGGGGTGTACAAGCCACTAGCTCCACCTGCAGAGTGGAGGATTGTTGCTGGTAGGTGACTTGCCGCAACCCTGAGCCAATGACCCCTTGCAATACCCGCTGTATCCGTTGAACGTGCCGGTCTGCGTTGTTCATCCATGCGCCTCACACCATGCTTTCTACCATCGTAGGTGAGGTTGTTAGAGGCACTTATGTATCCATTGTGACCCACGCATTCACATCGGCTAGTAACTGCGGCAAGCTGATTTGCGTACTGACATGAATATCGGGATGGCGTACGGTCACCAACACCTGGGCGGCAAAGGGAGTAGGCCATACGTTGGGATTGCAAAAAAACTCGACCTGCACCCCATCCTGGTAAACAAACTGCCACTCTGGTCGCGGTGGGGGAACCGGTTGTCGCCACGACTGTTTCAACCTATCCAACTGCTGGGACAAGTCAGGCGCGACAGCTACTGCCATGGCCACCCGCAACGTGCCATCTGGTAGGTGCAAAGTCAACATGACGCGCGACTAAATAGCCAGTAGTAAAACCAAGTCAACCCTTCCTTCAGGGGATACAAGATATAGGTGAAAGGGTTCACGGTAACCACAATATCCCGAAAATCCCGTTTTGCTAAAAAAAGAATTGCTTTAGCCACAAACTGGGGAGACATGACGCCGTAAGGATTCAAAGGACTCTTAAACGGCCCCAGGACAATCTTGCGTATCACACAGACATTGTCCAAGCGTTTTAAGGTCACCAGGTTACCCAGCAACCGTTTACTCAATTCGTACAGGGGACTCAACGCCGGTGAGACTTCCGCTTCCGAGGTATTAATCCACAGTTCTTTGGTGGCTTTGGCATCCGGGCCAGTGACCGTGCTGAAAAACAACTCCATCAGCCGCAACACCGACAGGGTATTCACTTGCAAGGAGGTTTCAATGGCGGCAAAATCCCGTCTCCCATACACATTCAGCCCATGATTGATAATCAGAATATCCAGTTTTTCCAGGACGGGTAACAACTCACTTTCCCGGTGAATTTGCCAGCCTACGATGGTCATTTCCGGATGGTCCTGCAAGCACTGGGGATGAGTTGTCAAAGCAGTGACATGAGCGCCCGATTTGACTAACTCGCGACACAAGGCTTGTCCCAGAGCGCCTGCCGCTCCCGTGACCCCTACCTTTTTGCCCTTGAGGGATAGCGCCGTCCCCAGCACCTTATCCACCAATGGCACCACCCCACTGTAGTAGGCATTGACATTATCAAAGTGATGCCGCCAGTGGTAGGTGCGATTCACCCGCCAAGCGCTGGGCAGTTCGACCAGTGGCCCGGGCTGATGATTGTAGTCTGTATCTCCGGTGACCCAGAGATAACGTCGGGTCGCGCCCGCCAGAAATGCCCCTGCATAGACCACCCCCACCCACACCCCCGTCCAGCCAGTGACCGCAGCCACCGCTAGGATAACCGCCAGCAGAATAGCCGATTCCGTCATGTCGTGGTAAAGCTGGGACTGGCGGAAGGCGGCGATGGAAACGATAGACAAATCCCGGCGGTAGGCGGCGTGGTGACGGTTATGCCAGCGGGCCAGCGCGGGAATCTGATGGCACAGGACGTGGTAACTATCCCGGACGATTTCCACCAGCAGCACCGACCCCAGTGCTGTGATGGCCCAAGCCAACCAATCCACACCCATACTTTGCCCCAGTGGCTCTCCTCTAGGCCATTGTACAGGCAAGCGCGTGTGCAACCCTGGCGAGCCGGGCAGGCAATCGGTACAATCAAGAAGGGTTTTAGGGCAAAGACTATGCGCTGTCTCATCCGGCGGCGGGCGCAATTTTCTGCCAGTCATCGTTACTACATTCCCCAGTGGTCGGAAGCGGAAAACTGGCGACGGTTTGGCAAAGGGAGTTTATTCCCTGGTCATGGTCACAACTACACCCTATATGTGGTGATGGCAGGGGAAATTGACGACTGCGGCATGGTGCTGAATTTATCCGACGTTAAGCACGTCATCCGGCGGGAGGTCGTCGAACCCCTGGATAATTCCTTCCTCAACCAGACCTGGCCGGAATTTGCCCAGACGTTACCCACGACTGAATTTATTGCCTATGTGATTTGGCAGCGGTTGCGTCCCCATTTACCCTTGGCGCGCATCCAGTTGTATGAACATCCAGAACTTTGGGCTGAATACCGAGGAGATGCTATGAACGCCTATTTGACCGTTGGCACCCATTTCAGCGCCGCCCACCGTTTGGCTCGGCCTGACTTTTCCGAAGCGGAAAACTACGCCACCTACGGTAAATGCGCCCGTCCCCACGGCCACGGCCATAACTACCACCTGGAAGTGACTGTGCGGGGGGAAATTGACCCGGTGACGGGGATGGTGGTGGACTTGGTGGCCCTGCAAAATCTGATTGAACAGGAGGTGGTGGAACCCCTAGACCACACCTTCTTGAACAAGGACATCCCCTACTTCTGGGAGGTCGTGCCAACGGCAGAACACATCGCCGTGTATATTGCCCAGCGGTTGCGCGAACCCATTCGTCGCCTAGGCGCAGAGCTGCACAAGGTCATGCTCATCGAAAGCCCCAACAACGCCTGCGAAATTTATGCCGATGATTTAGTGACGGACGTGGCAGAGCCATCCCTGGCGACAGCGGTCGGGCGATGAATGCAGTCACCGATTTTGCTGCCCTAGAGTCCCTTTCACCGGCCCAACAACGCACCTGGTTATCCGAGTGGCTGGCCAGTGGTTCGACGGCGGGGCTAGCGCTGCTGGACTATTTGCAACAACGGGCGCAGAAGCCAGTATTTCCCCAAGTGCTTGACGGCTGCATTTACCAGTTGTTGTGGCAGGCAAACCTCCCTGAAGTGAAAGCCCGATTTCCCCAGGGGGTTGTTCCCTTGCAGTCAGCCCAGGGCGAGGATTACCGGCCCCTGCTGGATTTGATTTTGTCGGAACAGTGGCAAGCGGCGGATACCTGGACGCGCCAGCAGTTGTGCAAGTTAGCAGGGGTCGAGGGACGGGCCTGGTTGTACTTCACGGAAGTCCGGCGGTTACCGGCGACAGACCTGCAAACCATGGATGCCCTGTGGCGGTTGTATTCCTTGGGCAAGTTTGGGTTCCAGGTGCAACGGCGGGTTTGGTTGGGCTGCGGGCGCAACTGGGACAAATTCTGGCGCGCCATCGGCTGGTACAAAGACAACACCTGGCCCCGTTACCCAGATGAATTTGTGTGGAACCTGAGTGCGCCGGCGGGTCATTTGCCCCTGTGGGACCAGAAACGAGGCGTGCGGTCACTCGAGGCGTTGCTCCTCCATCCAGCCTGGGAGCGCGAGTCGGCATAAATCACCTCAGCATTTCTTGGTTCCACCTCATTGATGCCATAGCAGAAAACATTTAAGTTTGGTGTGCCTGAGCGGCAGGCAAGGCGCAAGTGTGAAGGTTCCCAGTTGTTGCTCATGCCAAACCTTATGTGCTTAGCTATAGGTCGCAGGGTGAAGCCCCGTCCTTTGTTTTCTTGTCATCTCCCTGACAAGCAAAACCAGCTTAGATATTTAACAGATTTGACGTAAATGATGGCTGAAATTCTACAGCTTGCAGTCCTGGTATTGCTCACCTGAGATAACCTAACTGTTTTCTACTGTATTTGTCTTTTCACCTAACAACTTGAGATGACTTAGCCACTTCGTCTAGTTTTAGATTTCAGAAACTTAATCAGATTTGCTTTATCGAGTTTACAGTTAGCAACAGATATCACCAGGTCATAGGCTTCATTATTTTTCAGTGTAAGTTTGTACCCATTTACTCGCAGAAAGGTATCCATAACAGCAAACGCTGTGCGTTTGTTACCGTCTAAAAAGGGGTGATTCATGATCAGGTGATATAAGTAGGCTGCTGCTTGTTCATAAATGCTCTTATGAAGAAGAACACTGTTAAATGTCACTTGAGCCTGAGCCAGTGCAGAATCAAGTAAACCTTCATCAATTAATCCTGGAGCCCCACCAAAACTCCGAATCTGATCATCATGAATGCGTAAAACTTCCTCTTTAGTTAGAAACCTAGGACTGGGCAAGACGGCGATAGACTTCCTGGCGTTCCTTTTTGGATTCCAAATACGCTTGCCAAACCAGGTCGTCTGCTTGATGGCCCTGCGACAGTTCCCTGCCCCCTTTTATCCGCTCAATGCGAGCTGATGGCGAAGCCATATCCGTGTAAGGTTCTAGAGCTGGGCTATGCATTTGCCCACCAATAGACCGTGAGTATGGGGCCTTAATTTTTTCCATGGCTTATTAAAACTACCTATGCACTTAGACTAGCACACTCAGGCGTCCGTTGTTTCATGTCGTTGCCGTAATACAGGACAAAACTTGCACAAGCATTTCACTTGTTTCCAGAGGGTCTCCCACCTGAACCCAACGCTGCCGGTTGGTGTAGCCATAGATTGGGCCAGCGCCGTTGACGAATCCCACCCACGTTTCGGCATCCGATAGGGCTATGGTTGACGAGAGGGATTGGATTTTTCCCGTTGCGGTGATGGCCTGAACTGGGGTTAATTTGCGAACTGGCACTGCGCCCACGAGGACTTCGGTCTCGGCCAGTTTGACTAGGGATTTGCCGTAACTGCGCTGGGGAATGCTGCATTGCCACACCCGTCCCCGATTGCTCAGTAACCAGACCGTTTGCCCTGGTTGCCATATCCCCACCGCCAGCACGGCGTCGTTGGCCGGAAAGCCCCATTCCCCTTGCCACACATCACGAGTCGTCATGACCGTGCTGCACCCCCCCTGACTGATAAACCACAGGGCTTCTACTTCTGGGGAAATCAAGACTGGCAATAACCCGGCATCCCAATCCAACCCATCTGTGAGCCACTCGCGTCCAGGGTCAGCGCTGGCGAAATCCTGAAGGGTCAACACCTGCACACCCCCCCGGCGCCCAAACATCAACAGTCGCTGCTCCGGCTGCAATATCCCCTGCCAGATCAGAGGGTCTTCGGGAATGGCTGCGAGTTGCAATGACAATTGTCGGGACCCAGCCACAGAGACTCGTCGCCAAAAGCCGCTGGCGCTGAGTTGCACGGTGAGGGGTTGTTCGGGTGGAGATGGCCTTGGAGTGATACGGGTACGCCGGGGCTGGCTCCCAAACTGCTTCTGCAATTGCCGCAGTTGTTTCTTCAGTTCCTTCAGGCGCTCGTTCCGGTCCTGTTGCAGGTGGGCCAGGCGCTGTTGCTGTTGTTGCAGTTGCTGGAGTTGTGCGGCAAGGGCGTCGGCTTCCAAACGAGTCAACCGTTTCAGGGGGGTGGATAACACGGTCTCGGCCTGGTCAGCGGTTAAAGCGAGCTGGTGCATCAGGGCTTGCCGGGCCTGGTCGAGGTCGTCCGCTTGGCGCAAAATTTGAAACACCACGTCCAAATGACTAATGGCTTGCTGCAGCGCGCTCACGCGAGCGATTTCCTGGGTCACTTCCCGGTATTGATGGGCGTACAGCCGCTGGAGGGTCTGTTCCCGAAACTGCAAGAAGTGCTGCAATAACTGCCGCAGGGAACACTGCTGGGGCCGCCCATCCACAATGGCTAAAAAGCTAGCGTGGAACTGGGTTTGCAACGGCGTTTGCTCATACAATTGCTGGATAATGTACTGATGGTTATAACCGGGTTTGATCGCCAGAACGATACGCACGCCATCGCGGTCGCTCTCATCGCGCAGGTCGCTAATGCCGTCTAACCGCTCCTGGTGCAAAAGTTCAGCCGTGCGGTTTAACCAGTCTGCCTTGACCACGCCGTAAGGAAGTTCGGTAATGACAATAAGTTCCTTGGCGCGCTTGCCCTTGCCCTGGGTTTCCACATGCCACGTCCCCCGCAGGGGAATCGGGCCTTTGCCGGTGCGATAGACGCTGACCACCGCCTGGGGGTCCACCACTTCGCCGCCCGTGGGAAAGTCGGGCGCGGGGATGCAGGCAAACAACCGTTCATCGCTCAGGTGGGGGTAATCAATGAGCAGCATCAGGGCTGCGGCCACTTCGCCGGCGTGGTGGGGCGGAATCTGGGTTGCCATGCCCACAGCAATGCCACTACAGCCGTTGAGCAGCAGCAAGGGCAACTGGGCGGGAAGCACCTGGGGTTCGGTTTCGCTGCCGTCAAAGTTGGCGTGAAAATCCACAACCGCCGGCTGCAAATCGCGAAATAAAATCTGCTCGGCAAAGACGGACAAGCGGGCTTCGGTGTAGCGCATGGCGGCTGCTGGGTCGTTGTCCAGGGAACCAAAATTGCCCTGCCCTTCGATGAGGGGATACCGGCAGTGAAAGTCCTGGGCCAGTCGCACCAGCGCTGCATACACCGATTGGTCGCCATGCGGGTGATATTTCCCCAGCACTTCCCCCACCACCCGGGCGCTCTTGCGGTGAGGACGACTGGAAGCTAAACCCATTTGCCACATGGCGTAGAGAATCCGGCGCTGCACCGGTTTGAGGCCATCCCGACTGTCAGGCAAGGCCCGCCCCACCAGCACGCTCAACGCATAGGCTAGATAGGACTGGCGCAATTCCCCTTCGATGGAGGCGAGCACAACCCGGTTGGGGGCCATCGGCGTTGCTTGACCGCTGGTTGCTCCCAAAAGTATAATCAAAATCTGTATTGTCAAAATTTTGGGGATGAACACCAACTACGCCATTGTGGCGGTCGGGGGCAAGCAATTCTGGATGGAGCCGGGCCGCTTCTACGATGTGAACTCCTTGGGGTTGGAAAAGGACCAGACGGTGACCCTGGAGGAGGTCTTGTTGGTCCACTGCGGTGGGGAGGTGCAAATTGGCCGGCCAACAGTGCCCCAGGCACGGGTGGAAGCGCGAGTGTTAGAGGCGCGGCGGGGACCCAAAGTCATCGTTTATAAGATGCGCCCCAAAAAGAAAACCCGCAAAAAAAGAGGACACCGGCAAGAACTCACCCGCATCTTGGTAGAAAAGATTGTCGTGGGGGACCAGGAGTTTGGAACTGGCGCTACAGAGCAGGAAACAGCCGTAGCGGCGTAGATTTGTGGTTGATAGGGGAGAGGTGAGCGATGGCCCATAAAAAAGGGAGTGGTAGTACCCGTAACGGGCGTGACTCGAATGCCCAACGCCTAGGCGTCAAACGCTTTGGCGGAGAAATGGTCCGCGCAGGCAACATTCTGGTGCGGCAACGGGGGACAACGTTCCATCCAGGGTTGAACGTCGGCGTGGGCAAGGATTACACCCTGTTTGCCCTGGTGGACGGGGTGGTGCGCTTTGAACGGCGGGGTAAACATCAGCAAAAGGTGAGTGTCTATCCCGTCGCCTAAGTCAGTTCTAACGGCCATTCGGGAGAGCGCCACATCGCTGTACCCCCGCTTGGTGGAAATCCGGCGGCATATCCACAGTTTCCCGGAGCTAAGCGGCCAGGAGTGGCAAACGTCAGCCTATGTCGCAGGGGTGCTGTCGTCCTGCGGGCTGGCGGTCCGGGAAGCGGTGGGCAAAACGGGGGTGCTGGCAGACTTGGGGACGGTGGATGCCCCGTTTGTCGCTGTCCG
>JANWVM010000044.1 GCA_025056115.1 Gloeomargarita sp. SKYG116 | reverse complement strand
CGCAGGTAAACAGGAATCAAGGTTGCCAACACAATGATTCCAGCCGTCACTCATGTCAAACACTCGGTGCTTTGCTACATGCAGCCCCGTCCTGGTTTTGAAACGATCTGGAGCGGCTTTGCCTATGCTTTGTGCAAAATCCCAGCGGGGGACGGTGTATTAAGCAGGTGGTATCCCGTGGGTTAGTGGTTCTACCACTGGTTTGGGACCAGGGGGGTTGAGGGGGGATGCATGACCGGCGCGGACAAAGGGTAGGGGTTGGTGTTGCACCAGGGCTAATAAGTTGGCATTCATCACCGTTGCTGGCTGGAGACCAATCGCATCGCCAACGACATGGTTTTCCCGGTCTAGGAAGATAAACCGCGGCACGCCGTCCACTTCATACTTGAGCAACTCGGGAATCCAGCGCGGGTTATCTACATTCAAAAACACAAAATTCACTTGGTCGCGGTACTGGTCTTCCAGCGCTTGCACGTCCTTGGCCATCTGCTGGCAGGTCTGGCACCAATCGGCATAGAACTCAATCATGGTGGGCCGGTCGTTGGTCAACGCCACCTCCAGCGGCACTGACTGGGCGGCCAAAGTTGCCAGGGAAACCACCGCCTGTTGACCCCGCGCTGCCCAAAACAACACACCCGCTAACAACACCGCCGCTAAAACCAAAACCCACCGCAGCATAGGCAACCGCCTGGGATTTACCTTTACAGTCTATCAAGAAATGTAACGCTTTCTGGTCAGGCCGTGATTTGCGATACCATACTAGGCAAGTGAGTCATTGCAGGTGAGACGGTTATGGTGACAGCGCCTCAAGCTCAAACCTTTACAGAGTTGCGGCCAGGGATCAAGGCGCCAGCGAAGGAGACCATCCTCACGCCCCGTTTTTATACAACTGACTTTGAAGCCATGGCGGCGATGGATATTCGGGCCAATGAAGATGAGTTGCGGGCGATTTTGAGTGAGTTTCGGGCGGACTATAACCGGTATCACTTTGTGCGAGATGAGGATTTTAACCGGTCGTGGGACCACATTGATGGCGAAACCCGGCGCTTATTTATTGAGTTTTTGGAACGGTCCTGCACAGCGGAGTTTTCGGGCTTTTTACTCTACAAGGAACTCTCACGTAAACTCAAAGACCGCAATCCAGTGCTGGCAGAGTGTTTTGGCTTGATGTCAAGGGATGAGGCACGGCATGCGGGCTTTTTGAACAAGGCGATGGCGGACTTTGGGTTGAGTTTAGATTTGGGGTTCCTGACCAGTCACCGCAGTTACACCTACTTCGCGCCCAAATTTATCTTCTACGCCACCTACTTGTCCGAAAAGATTGGTTACTGGCGTTATATCACGATTTACCGGCATCTAGAAAAACACCCCGAACACCGGATTTATCCCATCTTTAAGTTCTTTGAAAACTGGTGCCAGGATGAAAACCGGCATGGGGACTTCTTTGATGCCATCTTGCGGGCCAATCCCCAGTTTTTGAATGACTGGAAGGCGCGCTTGTGGTGTCGCTTTTTCCTGTTGTCGGTGTTTGCCACGATGTATCTCAACGACCAGCAACGAGCTAAGTTTTATGAGGCAATTGGGTTAAATGCTCGTGAATATGACCTGCAGGTGATTCGCAAGACGAACTGGACAGCCGGGCGGGTGTTTCCGGTAATTTTGAATGTGGACCATCCCGATTTTGAAAAGTTGATGGATGCCTGTGCGCGGGACTATTTGCAGATTGTGCGCATTGGTGAAAGCCAGGGGCCGCTGTGGTGGAAACGGTTGCGACAGTTCCCCTATGCAGCCCGGATTGTCGTCAATTTGTTGCGTTTGTATCTCATGCGGCCCGTGGATATGGAAGCGCAACGGGGCATGGTTTATTAGAGGCTATAATAGGTTTGTCGGTTGCCAGGGGACAAGGCTATGGGTTTATTTGACCGTTTGAGCCGGTTATTCCGCGCCAACTTGAACGCTGCCATTAGCGCTGCTGAAGACCCAGAAAAAATCCTGGACCAAGCTCTATTGGACATGCAGGAAGACCAGGTGCAGTTGCGGCAGGCGGTGGCCCAGGCGATGGCGACCCACAAGCGAGTTGAACAGCAGTACAATCAGAACCTAGCCCTGGCAGAAGAGTGGTATCGCAAGGCGCAACTGGCGTTGCAAAAGGGGGAAGAAGAACTCGCCAAGCAGGCCCTGGCGCGGCGCAAGAGTTATGCGGATACGGCGGCAGCGCTCAAGACCCAGTTGGACCAGCAGGCAGTCCAGTTGGAAAATTTGCGTCGCCAGATGACCGCCCTGGAAGGTAAAATTGCCGAGGCGCGCACCAAGAAGGATATGCTCAAGGCGCGGTTGCGGGCGGCTAAGGCGACCGAGCAGGTCAATCAAGCCTTGGGTAAGGTGGGCACCAGCGGGGCGATGGCGGCCTTCGAGCGGATGGAAGAAAAGGTGCTGACCCAAGAAGCCAAAGCCCAGGCAACGGTGGAACTGGCTGGCGATACGCTGGAAGAACAATTCAAGCTGCTAGAGGGCAATACGGATTTGGATGCGGAATTGCAGGCGTTGAAGGCGCAAATGGGTATGTTGCCATCACCGAGCGCCAACCCCCAACCGCTGCCCCAATCGGTTCAACAGGGTGAACTGGAACAACAGTCGTAAAGTCTAGTAGGCATACTTCAAGGCCAAGATGACCAAAGCGGCCACTGCGCCGAGGATCAGCATCCCGCTGGTGAAAACAACGAGGGGGTCATCGGCGTTGTCGAACCGCATGGGTCCTCGATTCATTTCGTTCATCGGCGTTGCTCCCACCTACACTCCCCATTTCTAACCCTAGCCAAAAAGCAAGGGCGGGGCGACATTTATTGCCATTTTTTTAACAGTTGCTGGACTTTGCTGGTCCAGTGTTGGATACGTCGTCGCCAGAGGCGCTGGGCTGTCAAGGGGGCAATGTCACCCTTGGGATGTTGCTGCCGGTAGTCAAAAAAGGCATCGAGCGCTTGCCAAATCCGTTGCAGTTTTACCCGCACCTGCGGAGCGCGATATTCGGCCAAAAAGTCGTGTGCAACTGGTGGCGGCGGCGCCTGTAGAGCTTGCAAGATGCGTTGGACATCGTAGCCGGTATCGTAACAGCCGATTTGTTCACAATTGTTGCCGGGATCGAGGTAATCCGCTAGGCCGCCGTTGACGCTGGAAAACACCTGACAGCCGCAGGCCAAAGCCTCCAACGGTTGCAACCCAAATCCCTCGCTGACACCCCGCACTGCCCAGTACTCGGCGGAATCGTAGAGATAAATACGGCTGCGATTGAATAAATCAGCGAGGCTGGGGACAAAATAATCCACCACTTCCACGCGACAGTATTTTTGTAATTTGGGCGCTAGTTGCTGGAGTAAATAGGGGGATGATTTCCGGGCCATGATCAACACGTCAATATCGCGAGGTTGTTGACGGTTCGTAAATTCATCACTGATAACATTGGGTAGGTAATAGAGGGGAACGTGCGGCGCTTTCTGGCCCCAATAGCCCAGGCTGTGGCGACTCACGGTAATAATAGGAACACCAGCCGGAATGGCAAATCCATAGCCAACGCTGTGGGCGTGGTAAACGACGGGATGAGAGCGTAACTGCTGGAGTAGTCGTGCTACATGAAATCCCCAACTGACCACAAAAATTCCACGAGTTGGCGGCTGTTTGAGCAGGTCTCCCAGAAAGAGGCGACCAGGTTCGCGCTGTTGATAAGTCACCAGTTCAGCCGGGCCGAGGGATTGGGCCAATTCCAAAATTTTTAACTCTGCCCACAGACCGCCGCAGTGAAAGCGCTGGCTGGTGCCAGGAACCAAAAAGTACAAAGGTCGCATTGGGTGGTACGCATCTGCATTTGTTTCCTCACTGTACAGAAAACTGGCATGATTAGAAATAGTGCTTGTCCCAATTGACCTGTGTCTCCACGTACCTTGAATCTGACGCCGGAACTTTATACCTACTTGCTGGCCCATTCGGTGCGGGAACCAGCCCTTTTGCAACAGTTGCGACAAGAAACCCAGCGCTTACCCGGTGCAGCAATGCAGATTGCGCCTGAGCAGGGTCAATTCATGCATTTGCTGGTGCGATTGATGGGGGCGCGGCGCGCGTTAGAAATTGGGGTCTTCACTGGCTACAGCAGCTTGGTGGTGGCTTTGGCGTTACCCGCTGATGGCCGGCTGGTCGCCTGTGACATTGACCCGGTCACGACGCAAGTGGCCCGTCGCTATTGGGAACAAGCTGGCGTTGCCCACAAAATTGACCTGCGGTTGGCCCCGGCTCAGGAGACACTGGCGGGTTTGTTGGCCCAGGGAGAAGCCGGACAATATGACTTTGCATTCATTGATGCAGACAAGGAAAATTACTGGACGTATTACGAACATTGCTTGCAATTGCTGCGGCCCGGTGGCCTGATGGTGGTGGATAACGTGTTATGGGGCGGTCGGGTGGTTGACCCGCAGGTGCAAGACGCAGCGACACGGGCCATTCGGACGTTTAATGACAAGGTTTACCGGGATGAGCGAGTGCTGCTGAGTATGTTGCCGGTAGCCGACGGCCTAACGCTGGTGTGGAAACGGCCATGAGGGTGCTGGTTGTGGGGGGCGGGGGACGGGAACACGCGCTGGCCTGGAAGCTGGCCCAATCCCCCCAGGTGACCAAGGTGTTTTGCATACCGGGTAATGGCGGCACGGCGACGCTGCCCAAAGCGGTGAACATGCCCATGCTGCCGGTGGATATTCCAGGCATTAGCCGGTTCGCGGTGGTGCAGGGGGTGGGATTGGTGGTAATTGGGCCGGAAGCGCCGCTGGCCTTGGGTCTGGCCGACCGCCTGCGGGAACAGGGTTTGACGGTTTTGGGACCAGGACAAGCTGGTGCCCAATTAGAAGCCAGTAAGGTATGGGCCAAGGAATTCATGCAAGCAGAGGGCATTCCCACCGCGCCGGCTCAGGTGTTTCGGGAACTAGCGCCAGCCCAGGCCTATATCGAACAACAACCCCTGCCAGTGGTGGTCAAAGTGGATGGACTGGCGGCAGGCAAAGGGGTGACGGTGGCGCAAACCCACGCCGAGGCGGTGCAAGCAGTGCAAGCGGCGCTCGAAGGCAAATTTGGGGCCGCTGGACAGCAAGTGCTCGTGGAAACCTTCCTGCCGGGACAAGAGGTATCGCTGCTGGCTCTGACCGACGGCAAAACCCTGTACCCCCTGTTGCCAGCGCAGGACTACAAGCGGGTAGGCGTGGGCGATAGCGGGCCGAATACCGGAGGGATGGGTGCCTGTGCCCCCGTACCGTGGATGACCCCGGAACTGATACAGCGGGTAGAACGGGAAATTTTTGCACCCCTGCTGGCGGGTCTGCAACGGCGTGGCATTGATTACCGGGGAGTGATTTACGCTGGGTTGATGATAACACCGGCGGGCGACCCCTTCGTTGTGGAATTCAACTGCCGTTTTGGCGACCCGGAAACCCAGGCCATCGTGCCGCTGTTGGAATCAGACTTGCTGGAATTGGCCTTGGCCTGCGCCCAGGGACGCCTAGCCGAAGTACCTGCTCCCAAGTGGAAACCCGGTTATGCAACGACGGTAGTGATGGCATCTGGTGGTTATCCAGGGGAGTTTGCCAAGGGCTATCCGGTGCGGGGATTGGATTTAGCGGAAGCAACGGGCGCGCTCATCTTCCACAGCGGCACGCGCCGAGAGCGGAACCAAATTTTTACGGATGGGGGACGGGTATTCAGTGTCACAGGCTATGGCGCCACCCTCGAAGATGCCCTCACCCAAACCTATGCCGCCGTTAAACACATCAACTTTACCGATAGCTACTACCGCGACGACATTGGTTGGCGATTGCTACGACAGCAGTAAAACTTTTATTTCTTCGGCATCAAGACCATAATCATATTGCGGCCTTCTTTTTGGGGTGCCTGCTGGACTTCCCCCACGTCCTGGAGGTCAGTGGCTAACCGTTTCAGCAAGTCCTCGGCCAATTCACTATGCTGGGACTCCCGCCCCCGAAACGTAATCGTTACTTTAACCTTGTCCCCCTCTTTCAAAAACCGTTTCGCCTGATTCACCCGTACTTGGTAGTCGTGGTCGTCAATGTTGTACCGCATTTTCACTTCCTTGACTTCTACCGTTTGTTGTTTTTTCTTGGCCTCCCGCGCCTTCTTCTCCTGCTGGAACTTGTACTTGCCGTAGTCCATGATCCGGCAAACCGGCGGGTCGGCTTTTTCGCTGATCAGCACCAAGTCCAACTCCTTCTCCTGGGCCAACGCCAGCGCCTCCCGGGGCGACATGATCCCCAGTTGCGTGCCATCCACATCAATCAAACGAATTTTGGGATACCGAATCCGCTCGTTAATGTTCGGTACAGGGCGGTTGTTCGAGCGCCTGGGCGGGGGAGTCGCAGTCACAAACCTATCAATACGACAACAATGGACAACACGTCATTATCATCGGGGCGGCAACCCCACTGGCTCGGGAGAAAAATAGTTGCCCCCAGTTTAGCATAGGCTACCCCCACCCCTAACCTTCTCGATTCACAAACGGTAACAACGCCAAGATACGCGCCCGCTTGATCGCCCGGGTGATCTGCCGCTGCTGCTTAGCGGTCAACCCCGTTACCCGTCTCGGGAGGATTTTCCCCTGCTCGCTGATAAATTTGCGCAACAGGTCAATGTCCTTGTAGTCAATCGGGTCGCTCGGTTTGATGGGAGAAACCCGCCGCCGATAAAACGTCATAGCCTACTTTGTCTCCCGATGCAGCGTGTGCTTGTTGCAATAAGGGCAGTATTTTTTTAATTCTAACCGTCCAGTGGTATTGCGGCGATTTTTGGTCGTGGTGTACCGAGAAACCCCCGCTGCTCGCTTGTTGGGGTTGGTCCGGCATTCAGTACACTCAAGGGTAATAATCAGCCGCGCCCCTTTACTCTTGGCCATACCTGCCCTGAACGAAAAACATGACAATTTTTGAATATAACCTAAATCCCACCATTAAGACAAGACTCCCGGCAGATACGTCTGGAGATGATAAGCCTGCCCGCGCCGTTGCACCAGGGCCACATCAAACCGGCAGGGATGATTTTGCCACTGGGGATGGTGACTGAGGAATAGAGCCGCTGTCTGACGCAACCGTGCCTGTTTCGCAGGCGTGATGGCCGCAGCCCCGTCGGCATCCCAATTGTGAGCGCTGCGGGTTTTGACCTCGATAAACACCAGGGTGTCGGCAGCGAACATCACCAAATCCAGTTCTCCCCAGCGACAGCGCCAGCGTTGGGCCAGGAGTTGCCATCCCTGTTGCTGGAGGTGTGCAGCAACCCAGTTTTCCCCAGCGTGCCCGGCACTAAACATCAGGCGTCGAGGCGGCAGAGATGGGTAACACCGTACCCACTAGAATCGCTCGGTCCAAAATGGCCCCCGTCAGGTCGGCGTTGGTGAAATCGGCATCCCGCAAGTTAGCGCTGCTCAGGTCGCATTGGATGAGGCTCGCCCCGTCGAGTTTGGCCTGCCGGAGATTGGCGCCGTTGAGGATACAACTGGAAAGTTTGGCGCGCTGCAGGATGGCTCCCTGGAGAATAGCGCGGGATAAATCGGCTCCCCGTAGCGAGGCATCCGTCAAGTTGGCCTGCCGCAAATTGGCTCGGCTCAAATCGGCATCCCAGAGATTGGCTTGTGTTAAGTCGGCTTGAGTGAGATTGGCGCCGCTCAGGATGGCCCGGCTCAAATCCGCTTCTACCAACCGCGCATGGCTCAGGTCTCCCTTACACAAATTGGCGCCTCCCAAATCCGCCTGGGTCAAATCCGTTTGCCATAAAATCGCACCGCTGAGCTTGGCCATGACCAAACCAGCCCCCTTGAGAAAAGCGCCGCTCAAGTCCGTTTCTCGTAGAATGGCTTGGTTGAGTATGGCGCCCTCCAGGTTAGTGTTCGTTAAATAAGTGCCACTCAGCTTGGCTGCTGTCAAGTCAATCCCCCGCAAATCAGCTCCCGATAAGTCCACACCACTGAGATTGACCCGACTGAAATTCCGTTCACCTTGGGCATAAAGGGTTAAAAGTTCATCAGCTTGCATGGGTTTCCTCGCGCAGTAGTGTGGATTGACAAAAACGAATAAGACGCGGGAACATTGAGCCGTCAATCTTTATCTTACCCCAAGTCAAGCGTCAGCATCGCTCCCCGGAGGCTGGTATCGGCAATTTGCGTAAAAAGGGGGTGTGGCGTGCAACGGTGGTGCGTATTGGGGATAGTAGGGCTGGTTAGTGGCAGCATCGCTTTACCGGGCTGGGCGCAGGCGACGTTGCAATCCTGGCGTTATGACCCGCAATGGCAGCGCTTGCAATTCCAGACAGACCAGCCAACGCAACCCCAAGTGCAAGTCGTCCAACAACAGCGACTGGTGATTGATTTACCGGCGACTCGCTGGCCTTACCCCCAAAATGAACAGTCCTTTGGTACAGCCACCGTACGGGTAGCGCAGTATCAACCGGACGTCACTCGCCTGGTCGTGGCCCTGCCCCACGTCATCAGTACCGACCAAGTCCAGTTGCAATCCCAAGGGAACGGCTGGATAGTGGCTTGGTCGGCCCCGCCAGCGGTGAGAACAGTTCTCCTTGCGGCGCAACGTCAGGGTCGGGGTATTTTACTGCGGTTGAGTGGGCCGACAGTCGTTGGACGGGTGACCCGTTCCCATGACCGGCAATGGCTGTACGTGGATTTGCCCAATACGGCTGTGAGTGTGGGGTTTCAGGATCAAACGCGTCCCTACAACCTACGGGTGGAAACTGGCAACAGCGGCCATGTGCGGCTGGTTTTGGAAGTCAGCAGCAACGACCCCGATTGGCAACTATTCGCCACACCCCAAGGTTTACTCCTCCAACCACCACCCAAGCCGGCGCCAGCACCTGTCACGAGCCGTCCCAGCCGGACGACCTCCCCTGCACCGCCGCTGCCACGCCCCCGTTATGTTGTGTTCCTCGACCCCGGCCATGGGGGCAGCGATCCAGGTGCCATTGGTCGTGGCGGGATTCGGGAAAAGGATATTGTGCTGGACATTAGTCGCCGGGTGGCTCGCCTGCTCAATGCCCAGGGGATTCGCACGGTCGTATCCCGCCATCGGGATGTGGACTTGGACTTGGCGCCGCGGGTGGCGCTGGCTGAGCGCGTCAATGCCACAGTGTTTGTGAGCATTCATGCCAATGCCCTGCACCTGAGCCGGCCAGAGGTCAATGGCGTAGAAACCTATTACTACCAGACGGGGCGATGGCTGGCCCGCAGTATCCACAAAAACGTCCTGAAAACCACCCGTGCCTCTGACCGGGGGGTACGTCGCGCCCGTTTCTATGTGCTGCGCCGGAGTTCGATGCGAGCCACGCTGGTGGAGGTGGGGTATGTGACTGGCGCGGAGGATGCCCCCCGTCTAGCGTCTGCCGCCTATCGCCAAAAAGTTGCTGAGGGCATCGCCCAGGGGATTATTCGCTACCTGGACAACCTCGCCCGCCAATGAGTTAGAGTGTTAGGCAGCGATAGTGCTTTACTCCCCAAGTTACGTGGAGTTAAACAGCCACTGGTTCGGTTCCTCACCATGTATGCCCAAAGAGTGGGGAACCGATGCAACACCTGTCATCAGAATGGCAACGCGCCCAGCAAGGACACCCGCCAGCTCTCGAAGCCCTGATTAACCAGGCGTTACAGGCCAAAGGTTGGCAAGTTCGGGTCGAACGACACCGCCGGCGCTTGGTGATTCATTGCGACAGTCAATCGCCGATCACACCTGCCCAGTGGACGCGATTTATTCGGAGTGGACTGCGCCGCTTGCCGTACCGAGCCTCTGACGCCGTTTGGTTACAGGGCAGTAACTGGCACGTTGTCCTGCATCCGGCCACACCCGTTGGGAGACCCTGGTGGGCGTGGGTACTGGCAGGCGTTGGTGGAGTTTCGCTGTTGCTGGGCGGCTGGTTGGCTTACCGTTGGCCCCAGGAGGCTCCAGCAGTCGAGCTGACAACCCCTGTACCAACGCCAGCGCCGCTACTGCCAGTCGTCACTATCAAAGCAGTCGGGGACGTGATTCTAGGGACAGATTTTCCCAGTCGCCGCTTGCATCCCCAACCCCAGCGGTTGTTGCAACAGGTGCAACCGGAGTTGGCGGGGGCGGATGTGGTGTTTGGCAATTTGGAAGCGCCTTTGACGACCTACCCCTATACCAGTAAAGCCCCTAACCACCGCTCGGTATTTGCTTTTCGGATGCCGCCGGCTTATGCCTACCTGTTGCGGGATGCTGGGTTTACCCTGTTCAATCTCGCCAATAACCACACTGCTGATTTTGGGGACGTGGGTTTGCAGGACACGGTACGGCATTTGCAAGCCGCAGGTATCCAGTCGTTGGGTCACCGGCGGGACATTTTCTATCAAACGGTGCGGGGTGTGCGTCTAGCTTGGCTAGGATTTAGTCCCTACGCCAGCCACTACTCCGTTTTGGATTTGCCCAAAGCCCAACAACTAGTTCAGCAAGCTCGCGCTCAGGCCGATTTAGTAGTGGTTTCCGCCCACATGGGCGCTGAAGGCACTGGCGCACTCCGCACCCGTGACCAAAACGAAGTGTTTTTCGGTGAACCTCGCGGCAATCCCATCCGGTTTAGCCGACTGATGGTGGATAGCGGCGCCGATTTGGTGCTGGGACATGGTCCTCACGTGCCCCGCGCGATGGAAGTGTACCGGGGCAAATTAATTGCCTATTCCCTGGGCAACTTCATCGGTTACAACACGCTCAGCAACCAAGGTGAAATGGGGTATTCCCTCATTCTGGAAATTCGCCTGCGGGCCGACCGCCGGTTGATCGGGGCGCGCGTCATCCCCATTTTTATCACCGCCAGCGGCATCCCCGTTCCCGATCGCCACCGGCGAACCATCCGCCTGCTCCAAACGCTCAATCGCCAGGACGTTCCGGGTAGCGAGTGGGTGTTAGCTGAGGATGGCGTGTTCCGACCCAGTGCTCACGTCCAAAAACCCTCCCAATCAGGGCAACGGTTGCCTTCCACGCCGTAAGGATGCATCGCACACACCAAAATCTGGCCGTTATAAACCTGACCGTGATAGTGCTTGCAGCCGACACAGGCAGGTTGGTCCATCAGCAGCGGGTCTAAGCTGCGCGTCAAGGGCTGGACAAGGCTCAATAGGGTTTCTTCCAACCAGGTTGCCGTCTCGGTTACAGGGGCTTCCCATTCCCACAAAGCTGCTTCCAACTGGCTATCCCATTCCTCCCACAGGTTGGCCCACGCCTGGGCGTGCTCGTCCCAATCCAGGATGGCTTCCACCAGCAGGCCGTTCAATTTTTGCCACCAATCCGGCATTGCGACCCCCACGCCAGTTGACTCTATTGTACCGCTGGCGAGCCGACTAGTCAGGGATCGTTTGCCCCACCAGTAGAATGCGGTTTTGACTGCCTTTAACCAGAACGACCTCCCGTTCTCGCACCTCCCGCAGTTGCCATTGACTGGACCCAATCGTTTCCCCAATCGCCACATTCTGGGTTGTCTCGCCGATTTGAAACATTGCCACCGACTGCGGCCCCATTTGTAACAAACCGACCAGGGTCGGACGCGGGCCAGCGGCAGGTGCGGGCGTCACTGGACGAGCAACTGGGCTGGGGCTGGGTACAACCACAGGCGTAGCGACAACTGGTGGTTGGGGGATGGTCGCTACAGTCACCGGTGGCGGGGGAGGCGGCAAGGTCTTGGTTACGGCAGGAGGCGACTGGGGCCGAGGTCGAGGCGGCGTTTCTGGGATATGGTCGAGGGCCTTGTCCAGATAGGCAATAAATTCCTCATGCTCTGGTGGGAGCGCCGTTGGTAATGATTTGACTTGCCAAGCCCGTTGCCAACCCCAAGTACCTAGCATGACCACCAGCCCCAGACCCAGCCACAGCCACCAGGGTAAGTTCCGTTCGGGCGGGTCATCCACAAAGGCTGCTGTCAAAATCGTGTCGGTAGGCGCGGGTGGTTGGGGACGATAGGCCAGGACCACTGCATTCCCCGGCGCTGGCTGGACAGGTGTGATGGCCAACGTCTCTGGAACGGGCGGTAACGCCTGGCGCTGGGAGGGAAGCGGTTCTTCTAAACGGGCAAACACCTCGTCCAACAAGGCCTCCGCTTCCTGCTCCCAGGACGGTTCTGGTAAGGGGTCTTTCATGCCGAAATGCGATGATGCAGCTCTAGGTAAGCCAGCAAGGCTTGAATGTCAGCGGGATTGACGCCACCAATGCGGGCAGCTTGACCAACCGTCAGAGGGCGAACGCGATTCAATTTCTCCCGCGCTTCCATTGATAGCGTAGTAATGCGGTTGTAGTCAATATCTTCAGGCAACCGCCGGTGGGCCAATTTTTGCATCTGTTCAATCTGCTGGGCCTGGCGCTGGAGATAACCGGCATATTTGAGACGAATTTCGACGCTTTCTTGCACCGCCCGCGGTAAATCGGCCTGGCCAAGTCCCCACGCCACCAGCTGGGCGTAATGAATCCCCGGTCGAGTCAGTAACTCTGCCAGGGTGACTGCCGTGCGTAGGGGTTCCCCCGCCGCCTGAATCAGCGCTGCCACCGACTCATGGGGTTTGATACGCACCGTTTGCAACCGTTCCTGCTCGGCAGCAATCTGGCGTTGTTTATCCAGATAAATCTGCCAGCGCCGGTCATCAATCAAGCCAATTTCCCGGCCTAAGGGCGTCAGCCGTTCGTCGGCATTGTCCGAACGCAAGTGCAACCGGTACTCCGACCGCGAGGTGAGCATCCGGTAGGGTTCTCGCAAGTCCCGCGTGCACAGGTCGTCAATGAGGGTGCCGATGTAACTTTGCTCGCGCGGGAACACAATCATTTCCTTGCCCTGGACATACCGCGCTGCGTTGATCCCCGCCACGATTCCCTGGGCTGCCGCTTCTTCATAACCCGTTGTGCCGTTGATTTGGCCGGCGCAGAACAACCCTTGAATTTTCTTGGTCATGAGGGTGGGGAAGCACTGGGTGGCCGGTAAATAGTCGTATTCCACCGCATAGGCTGGGCGCAGCATCACGCAGTTTTCTAGCCCCGGCAGGGTGTGCAGCAAGGCCAATTGCAGGTGCTCCGGCAACCCGGTGGAAAACCCTTGCACATACAGTTCGGGAATGTCGCGCCCTTCCGGCTCCAGGAAGATTTGGTGGGATTCTTTGTCGGCAAAGCGCACAATTTTGTCCTCGATGCTGGGGCAATAACGCGGGCCTTTGGCGTCCACCCATCCCCCGTACACGGGCGTTAAGTGCAAATTCTCCCGGATCAGCCGGTGCGTCTCCGGTGTGGTGCGGGTGAGATAACAGGGCAGTTGTTCCCGTTCCTGCCACACGTCCGGGTCAAAACTGAACCAGCGCACCTCCGGATCGCCGGGTTGGGGTTCCAAGCGGCTGTAGTCCACGGTGCGTTTATCCACCCGGGCAGGCGTCCCAGTTTTCAAGCGCCCCACCTCAAACCCCAGGCGGCGTAAACAATCTGTCAGTCCTTCTGCGGCGAATTCCCCAGCCCGTCCAGCCGCCATGGAACGATTCCCGACCCAGATGCGCCCCCCCAAAAACGTGCCGGTGGTGAGGATCACCGCTTTGGCAGCAAAACTCACCCCAAAGTAGGTGGTGACGCCCTGGATGTCGTCGTTTGGACCTAGGATGAGGTCGGTCACCATGCCTTCGCGTACCCAGAGGTTGGGCTGGTTTTCCACCACCTGGCGCATCACCCGGCTGTACTCCCGCTTGTCTGTCTGCGCCCGCAACGCCCACACTGCCGGCCCTCGGGAACTGTTGAGCAGGCGTTTTTGCAAATAAGTACGGTCGGTGATTTTGCCAATCTCGCCGCCGAGCGCATCGACTTCATGCACCAATTGGGATTTGGCCGGTCCCCCCACTGCTGGATTACAGGGTTGCCAGGCAATGCGGTCCAGATTCAGGGTCAACAGCAGTGTCCGGCAGCCTAACCGCGCGGTGGCCAAAGCAGCTTCGCACCCCGCGTGACCAGCCCCCACGACAATCACATCAAACGTGTCCAGAAATGGTCCCATGGCGCCTGTTTTTTTTACCCCTTTTTTATTGTAGGATTGACCTGCGGCGTTTTCCAGAAAGCATGACCCGGCTCACGCTACTAACCGATTTTGACGGCCCGCTTGTGGATGTCTCGGAACGCTATTACCAGGTCTATCGCGTATGCCTGCAAAAGCTGCAACAGAGCTATCCGGATGCTGCAGTCACCTACTTGGACAAACCCACATTTTGGTCGCTAAAACGGGCAAAAGTTGCCGAAACGGAAATCGGTATTCGTTCAGGATTGACGCCTGAGCAAGCTCAAATGTTTCGCCAGTGTCGTGAAGAAACAGTACATACCTTTCCCTACTTTGAATTGGATAGATTGCAGCCGGGAGTCACCACAGTTTTGCATCAACTGGTGCAACAGCCAGTGGACCTGTATGTGATCACCATGCGACGGGTGCGGGAACTCACTTTTGCGCTCCAAAAATTTGCCCTGGAATCGCTGTTGCCTTTCTCACGCTGTTATTGCATCGCCGATGATTTTGTCAAAACGGCTGACCATCTGGATAAACCACTGCTGTTAGCCCGCGCCTTGGCAACAATTGCCCCAACAGGACCGGTGTGGATGGTAGGGGATACCGAAGCCGACATTATCGCTGCCCAAACTCATGGCATTCCTGTAGTTGCCGTGACCTGTGGGATTCGGGATGAAGCGACCCTCCAGGGTTATCAACCGGATTTCCTTCAACCAGATTTAGCCAGCGCCATACGCTTGATTCAACAGTTGGGGTCAACGCCAGTATCCGAACCCCCAACCGATCAATAGAACCACCCCCAACACCAGGCGATAAATGATAAAAATACCCGTGCTGTGGCGCTGCAAATACTTCAGCAAAAAATCAATCGCTAGGTAGGAGAAAATAAACGCCGAAATCGTCCCCCACAATACACTGCTGAGGCTGTCTGGCGTTAGCTCAATTTCCGTAAAAAACTCCTCCAGGCCAGCAATGAGCAACGCCGGAATGCCGAGAAGGAATGAAAAGCGCGCAGCGGCGGCTCGTTCTAGACCGATAAGCAATCCCCCAACCAACGTGGCGCCTGAGCGGGACACGCCGGGAATCAAAGCAAACGCCTGCGCGCACCCCACCCAAAACCCATCGCTGACCCGCAACGCCTCCATGCCTCGCTGGCGCCGGCCCACTCGCTCTGCCCAGCCCAACAACAACCCCACCCCAATCAGCGCCCCGGCAATCACCGGCAACCCGCGCGGCGGCGAACCAAAGATAACCTTCACCAGCGCTCCCGCAACGAGGATGGGGACCGTACCGACCAGGATTCCCAGCATTACTCGCGCCGGTAGGGATTGCCATTGCCGCTTGCGCACCGCCAGGACAAATCCTTGCCCCACCTGCACCATATCCCGCCGGAAATACCACAGCAGCGCTGCTAGACTGCCCAACTGAATGACCGCGCTAAACGAAACGCCAAAATCCGGCCATCCCAAAAATGTCGGTAAAATCCGCAGGTGGGCAATGCTACTGATGGGTAAAAATTCCGTAATTCCCTGGATAAATCCCAAGATGATAGCCTGCCACCACGAAGGGATGGGTGTAACAGCAGCAGCGAGCACCGTGGAATTCTCCCAACAACAACTGTTCATCTAGTGAACCACAATTTAGTTTGGGTTAGACTGAGAAGTAAGCCGGTTTTCCCGAACGGATGAGCAACATACCAGCGGCGTATTTACTGATATCTACTCCTACGGGCGAACAGTACATTCCTCTGGTTGGCGGCAGCAGTTGGAGTATCGGTCGCGCAGACCGCAACGGGATCGTGCTGGCAGATCGGTGGGTGTCCCGTCACCATGCAATGATCCAACGGCTGGATACCGGCGAGTATTACTTTATTGATTTCGGCAGTCGCAATGGGTCGTTTTTGCGGGGGAGACGCGTGAGTATCCCTGTGGCCTTGCAGGATGGCGACCAACTTACCATTGGCGAGACCCAAATTACGTTTCATGTGCGCAATTCAGTGCCGCCAACTCCGGTTTCCCCTGCCCTCGGCAGAGAGAGTGACGACCACGCGACGGAGGTATTACACGTTCGCTGTCTAATTTCCGTGCTGGTGGTGGACATTCGGGAGTACAGTCTCCTAGCGCGCCAGTTGGATGAGGCGTTGCTAGCCCAGGCAATTGGGTCCTGGTTTCGGCAGGTAGGGGAAATCATCCAGCGCTTTGGCTCGCGGGTGGACAAGTACATCGGCGATGCAGTGATGGCGGTCTGGATTCACGGCGCCCAAGGCCCGTCCCAAAACGATATGTTGCGGCTATTGCGCACGGTCTGGGCGATAGACAAAACCACCGCCAATTTGCATTATCAGCATCCGTTGCCGGGACCGTTGCGGGTGGGGGTCGGTCTGAATACGGGCTATGCGATGGTGGGCAACAGCGGCAGTGGGGAGCGACCGGAATACACGGCAATCGGGGATACGGTCAATCTGGCGTTTCGGCTGGAAGCAGCAACTCGTAGCCTGGGGTTGGACTTGGCAATGGGCCAAAGTACATTTAGCTACATCCAGGACATGGACCAAGCCCGCGAATTTTTTGCCCCTTATACCACCACCCTCAAGGGCTACGATGAGCCGGTGACCCTGTGGGGGACGTCTTTTAATAATCTGCGTTTGTTCCTGCAATTGCACAATCCCGAAGGCGGTACTCGCAGCGGGACATTTACCTTTCCAACCGGTACGTCAGATTGACTGTGGTGCGCTTGGCGGTGGTGGGGGATGTGCATCAACAGTGGCAGGCCGCTGACGCCCTAGCGCTCCGCCATCTGCAAGTGGATTTGGTGTTATTTGTGGGGGATTTCGGCAACGAGGCGGTGGAGGTGGTGCAGCAAGTCGCAGCCTTGCCCTGGCCGAAAGCAGTGGTTTTAGGGAATCACGACGCCTGGTACACGGCAACGGACTGGGGACGGCGCAAATGCCCTTACGACCACAGCCGGGAAGATTGGTTTCAGCAGCAACTGGACCTCCTAGGGGATTGCCACGTGGGATACAGGCGCCAGGAATTTCCTGCTTTGGACCTCACGGTGGTAGGTGGGCGGCCCTGTAGCTGGGGCGGGTCAGAGTGGCAATGGGGGCCATTTTACCAGCAGTATTTCGGGGTTGATGGCTGGGAGTCTTCTCAGGCGCGCATTCTCCAGGCTATCCGGCAAGCTGCGTCATCGCGGGTCATCTTGCTCAACCACAATGGCCCGGCAGGTTTGGGCGGTCAACCCTGTGACCCCTGTGGTCGTGACTGGGCACCAGTGGGCGGCGATTTTGGCGACCCGGATTTAGCGGCGGCTCTGCAGATTGCCCGTGACGAGGGAATCCCTATCCCGTTGGTGGTATTCGGTCACATGCACCAGCAATTGCGGGGCAATTTAGGCCAGCGCCGTATGTGGCATCGAGACAAGCAGGGCACGGTTTATTTCAATGCGGCAGTGGTTCCCCGTATTCGTCTGGTAGGAACAGACACCCTGCATCACTTTGGCTTGGTGACCTTAAGCGCAACGGGCGTCCAGCGCGTGAGTTATGTGTGGGTGCATCCCCAAGCCGGTGTGGTGGAAACCGAAGAACTGTGGGTTAACGACAGCCCAAGCTCTCCCGCGTTGCGACCCCCGTTACGGGATTCACCCCACTGGCCCGCTCACATAACATCATCTGGGCATCCCGCCGCAGCACAACACCTGTAAAATCCGCGCCAGTAATATCCGCATCGGTGAAATTGGTGAGATAGGCGTAGGCATTGGTGAGAATAGCATTTTTGAGATTGGCGTGGGTCATGAGGGCCATGTCCAGGGTCGCGCCGGCCAGATTGGCACCTTCAAAATTGGCCCGGTCTAAATTGGCCCCAAAAAAACTCACACCCCGCAAATCAGCGCCCGCAAAATTGGCCTGGCGTAACAACGCCTTGACAAAGCTAGAGTCGGTCAAATCCCGTCCGGAGAAATCAGCGCCCACGAGCATCCGTTTGTTGTAATCTTCAGCGTGAACTGGCCCTAGCCAAATCAACCAGATGGTCAAGACAACCATTAGTAGTCGTATCCATTTGCCCATGGAGCACCTCACTGTCAACTCCACTAACTTATGATAAAGTTGCGGTAGGGGTGAAAAGGCAGGATGTTAGTAGGATGTCAGTTATGAAAGCTATTGCTTGGGTGTGGGGAGCCTGGATGATTGGTTGGGTGCCTATGCTGTTGCCAACGGTGGCAGGGGCGCAGGGCATTGGCATTGAGCAAATCCAGGTC
>JANWVM010000043.1 GCA_025056115.1 Gloeomargarita sp. SKYG116 | reverse complement strand
CTGCAATCCCTAGTCAATGAAACTATCCGTGGCTTATGTCAAGTTTTGTGATTTTAGCTATAGTGGTTTCATAGCCAAGCCACTGAAGAACTAGCAACGGGGCTGCGCCCTGCAACCCAAGAGACAACGAACCTATATGACTACAGTTATGAATTACGAAATATGAAGCTGCTATTCTGGGAGTGGAGTTCGAGGTGAGACATATAAAACTGTCCCAAGTAAAGCTATGGTTCGTCAGAAAAATAGCCAGAAAAACCAAAGGCGAAACTGTCCCCTGCGACCCAAGAGGTGGTCAGCAACACCAAGAGGGGACTGAAATGGTCAAGCGCGCTATGTAGCAGTTTCAGGCTGAAACCTGCTGGGCCAGCTCCCGTTTTTGGGTGGGTTCATAGGTATCCAGTTGGATGAGCTCAATTTTGTAACCTGTTGGGTCTTCCACAAAGGCAATTACTGTGGAACCGTGTTTCATCGGGCCAGGCTCGCGCACCACTTTCCCGCCCTTGGCCTTGATTTGTTCACAGGTGGCGTAAATATCCTCAACCCCCAAGGCAATATGACCATAGCCATTGCCCAGGTCGTAGTTACTTTGCCCCCAGTTGTAGGTCAGTTCAATTACGGCTTCCTGGGCTTCATCCCCGTAACCCAAATACGCCAGCGTAAATTGACCGTCGGGATAATCCTGCCGCCGCAACAGTTTCATCCCTAAAACTTCGGTATAAAACTTGATGGACGCTTCCAGGTCGCTAACGCGGAGCATGGTGTGCAGGATGCGCATGGACGTTCTCCCCCTAGGCCGGACTCATCCCTATTATGCTGACTAGAAAGAGATAGTGGTTAATAGTTGCGCGTCCCCCAGCGGCGGCGTGACACCGGCAGAAAAGACAATGCACCGGTCTTGAGCAGTCAGGGGCACCTGCACCGGCGGTTGCGTCGTAAATTCCACCACAGCCAGCACTCGCAAAATTGCATCCAAATGGCCTAGCCCGCGTCCCCAACTGGTCCGGGCATCCGTTGTCACCAGGGCCACTGGATATCCCTTCTCCAGTAAATCCCGTGCCAAACCCGCACAGGTGGCAATCCCTTGTTCCCCGCGCTGGGGTTCCATGCCGGCTGGAGCGACGTTATAGAAGTACAACGTCAAAGCGTCTGTCTCCTGGCGCTCCAAATCTCGGATGAGCCACCTATCCCGCCGCGCCGAGACTTTCCAGTGAATCCGCCGCACATCGTCTCCTACCCGAAAATCCCGCAACGCTAAGAACTCACCTTCCCCACCCGCCCGCGCCTGGGGACGTTCTCCTTGACCCACCAGCGCCAAAGAACGCAACGGCGGCGGTTGCCCCAAGGACGGATAGACCAGCACCGTAACAGGCGCCTGAATCACTCGCACCTTGCAGAACAAATCGAAGGGAAAGCGGGTGCTCAACTCATAGCCTGCAATCGTCCACCACCCACGCCGGGGAAAGGTTAAACGGTACGTCCCTTCCACTGTCTGGCCCGGGTCAATCCGCAGAAAATAATTGGCCGGGGCTGTCACTCCTTCACCAAGCCGGTCGGTAATGCTGATGGAAAAGGTGGGAATCCGGCGCTTGCGATTGTGGACCCTGAGAATCACCAGCGTTGGCACGCCCGCAAATATCTGGCTGGGAAAGACCCGTTCCACCGCCAGCCCCTTCATCACTTCTTCGGATAGGACGCCGCTGGCGATGATCAAACTCAGCAGCATTCCCAGCAACAGGTAGAGCAAGTTGTTGCCCGTGTTAAATGCCCCAATGCTCACCAGGACCGTAATTGTGGTGAAAATACCACCAACCCGGGTGAAGGTAAAGCGCCGGGGTAGCCGCTGAAACCAATCTCGGGAAAACACCTATTTCTTTTTAGTAGGTTTAGGGGTTTTAGCGGTAGGCTTGGTGTCCTTGGTCGCTTTGGTCTCCGGTTTCTTCTCAGGCTGGGCTTTGGTTGCCGGAGCTGGCGGTTTAGTGTACTTGCGCATGAACCGCTCCACCCGCCCTTCGGTGTCCACAATTTTTTGGGTGCCGGTGTAAAAGGGGTGATTGCCCGACCAAATTTCCACGTGCAACTGGGGTTTGGTCGAACCCACCGTCATCACCACCTTCCCCTCGCAGTAAACGGGCGCTTCAGGATACCACTCAGGATGGATACCAGGCTTGGGCATGGGAACCGCCTCCTTCAACGGCAATATCTTAACGCTTGGAGTACTGGGGCGCCTTGCGGGCTTTCTTCAACCCATACTTGCGGCGTTCTTTCGCACGGGGGTCACGGGTGAGATAGCCTTCGGCTTTGAGGGGTTGCCGATTATCCGGGTCCAACTGGCACAATGCCCGCGCCACCCCCAACCGAATCGCTTCCGCCTGGCCGGTCAACCCGCCGCCATGGGCATTCACTAGCACGTCGTACTCGTTCTCCAGACCCAGCGTTTCCAACGGCGCCTTGATCGCGGCCAAGCACGTCGGCATCCCCTTGAGATATTCTTGCGCATCCCGGTCGTTAATCACCACCTTACCCGTGCCCGGACACAGCCGCACCCGTGCTACCGCCGTTTTCCGCCGTCCTGTACCCCAATAGGTCACCCGTTGCGCCGTCGCCATGGCTTACGCTTCCTCCAGTCGAATTTCCTGCGGTTGCTGGGCGTGATGGGGATGGTCTGGCCCCGCATATACCCGCAATTTGGTAAATAACGCCCGTCCCAACCGGTTCTTCGGCAACATCCCCTTGACCGCCTCCTCAATAATCCGCTCCGGCAAGCGGGCGTTTAACTGGGCAAAGGTTTCGACTTTCATCCCTCCCGGTCGTCCCGAGTGCCGCCGGTACAGTTTCTGGGTGCGTTTTTTGCCCGTTACTTCCACGTCCTTGGCGTTGACCACAATCACATAATCCCCTGTGTCCAAGTAGGGCGTGTAGATGGGTTTGTCCTTACCTCGCAAAATCCGCGCCACCTTGCTCGCCAGCCGTCCGAGCCGTTGTCCTTTGGCATCAATCACGTACCACTTAGGCTGGAGCGCTGCCGCCGAAGGAACGTAGGTGGTGTTCATGAACGGTTCCAAAAACGTCACAATCTTTAACTATACATCATGGGGCGACCTCCAGACAAGGGCCATAAAAAAACACCCCGCAGGGTGCGAGCACTAGGGGCGCAGAACGTTGGCAGCTATTGCACGTCGTAGGGGTTTTGCCCAGTGAACTTGAGTCGGGCCGGTTCGGGGTTTTGGCCGATGCGCCGGTCGAGTTTGCCCACATAGGGACGGCCCGGATTGACCTTTTCGGGATAGACCCCGTCGGCGGGATGGAGATATTGAATTTCCCCGTTGGGATAAATCCGGTAGATTTTGTAGTCAATTTTGAATTTGCTGCGCAGTTGGGCGCCCAGGGCCAGGCATTGTTCCTTGCGGGCCAGATACAGCAAGTTCGGCCCTTCGCGCATGATGGCGGCGCCGCCAGTGGGCATTTCAAACACTTGCTCTTTGGGGCTGCTCCAGGTGATGGCGTACTTTTCTTCCACTTCGGCTTTGCGGAGCAACCCGCCCGTACTGCCGCCAAAAATCGGGGCCGGCGTATTCAAATCCAGGGTCATAGGCACTTCCACCATGAAGAACTCGATGGCATCGTACCACTCCCACAGCGACGACGGGCGAGCTTGTGAAAAAGCTTTACACTCGCTGGCAGGTCAACCGCTCGGCCACCACGTCCACCCGCACCGTGTCGCCTTCCTGGAAGGTGCCCTTGAGTAATTCGCGGGCCAACAGGGTTTCCAGATGGCGTTGGATCGCGCGTTTCAAGGGTCGTGCGCCATAGACTGGGTCGTAGCCCACCTCCGCCAAGAAATCCACCGCCGCATCGGTCAACTCTAGCTTGATCTTTTGTTCGGCTAAGCGCTGGCGCAGGCGTTCCAGTTGCAGGTGCACAATCTGGCGCAGTTGCTCGCGGGTCAAGCTCTTGAAGATGATGATTTCGTCAATGCGGTTGAGAAATTCGGGGCGGAAGTGGCTGCGCATGACATCGAGCACCCGCTGGCGCAATTCCTCGTCCTTATCGGGTTGGCCCGCCAAATCCAGGATGTATTGCGACCCCAGGTTGCTGGTCATGATGATGATGGTATTTTTGAAGTCCACCGTGTGGCCCTGGGAATCCGTCAAGCGCCCGTCATCCAGGATTTGCAGCATGATGTTGAACACGTCCTCGTGGGCCTTTTCAATTTCGTCAAACAGCACCACCGCGTAGGGCCGGCGACGGATGGCTTCCGTGAGTTGCCCCCCTTCTTCGTAACCGACGTATCCCGGCGGCGCCCCAATGAGCCGAGCCACGGTGTGCCGTTCCATGTACTCGGACATGTCAATGCGCACCAGGGCCTTTTCCGTGTCAAACAGGTATTCCGCCAGCGCTTTGGCCAGTTCCGTTTTCCCCACCCCCGTCGGACCCAGAAAGATGAAACTGGCAATGGGGCGGTTGGGGTCGGATAAACCAGCGCGGGAGCGTTGAATGGCCTCGGCAACGGCTTTCACTGCTTCCTCTTGGCCGATCACCCGCCGGTGCAGTTCTTCCTCTAGGTGCAACAGCCGTTCTTTTTCCGACGCCATCAACTTGGTCACCGGAATTCCCGTCCACTTGGCAATAATTTCGGCAATGTCGGCTTCGGTCACTTCTTCCCGCAATAACGTCGTTCCCGACCGTTGCAATTCCTTCAATTTGGCTTCGGTGGCCTGGAGTTGTTTCTCCAGTTCCGCCCGCTTGCCGTATTTGAGTGTGGCTGCCCGGTTCAGGTCGTACTCCCGCTCCGCCTGTTGAATTTCCACATCCACCTGGGCAATCGCTTCTTTAATCGCCTTGCGTTGCTCCAGGATTTCTTTTTCTGCTTGCCACTGGGCGTTGAGTTGCTGCTGTTTTTCTTTAAGTTCCGCCAGTTCCCGCTCCAGCTTACTCAGGCGTTCTTTGGAAGCAGCATCCTCTTCTTTTTGCAGCGACAACCGCTCCATTTCCAGTTGCAGAATCTTGCGGTCAATTTCATCCAGTTCTTCCGGCTTGGATGTGGTTTCCATCTTGAGTTTGGCCGCTGCTTCGTCCACCAGGTCAATGGCTTTATCGGGCAAGAAGCGGTCGCTGATGTAACGGTTGGACAACACCGCCGCCGCAATCAACGCCGAGTCGGAAATTTTGACGTTGTGGTGGGTTTCGTAACGGTCTTTTAACCCCCGCAGGATGGAAATCGTATCTTCCACGCTCGGCTCGGCCACAAACACCTGTTGGAAGCGACGTTCCAAAGCAGCATCTTTCTCGATGTACTTGCGGTACTCATCCAGGGTGGTCGCACCGATACACCGCAGTTCTCCTCGCGCCAGCATCGGTTTGAGCAGGTTGCCGGCGTCCATCGCCCCTTCGGTTGCTCCGGCTCCCACGACCGTATGAATCTCATCAATAAACAGAATGATTTGCCCTTCGGAACTGGTGACTTCCTTCAGCACTGCTTTCAGGCGGTCTTCAAATTCACCCCGGTATTTGGCCCCCGCAATCAGCGCCCCCATGTCCAAACTAATCAAGCGCCGGTTTTGCAGGGATTCGGGCACATCACCCCGCACAATCCGTTGGGCCAGTCCTTCCACAATTGCGGTTTTCCCTACCCCTGGCTCCCCAATCAAAACGGGGTTATTTTTGGTGCGCCGCGACAGGATTTGGATCATCCGGCGGATTTCCTCATCCCGGCCAATCACGGGGTCGAGTTTTCCTTCAGCGGCCTGGCGGGTCATATCCCGGCCATATTTTTCGAGTGCTTCGTAGGTGGCTTCTGGATTGCGACTTTTCACGGTCTGACTCCCCCGAATTTTCTGGATGACTTCTTTCAATTTCTGGTCGCCGCTAATACCGAATTCCCGCAGTAAATTTTTACCGATACGCTCGTCTTGGGTGTAGGCCAATAGCAGGTGCTCAACGGCAATAAAATCATCTTTGAATTGTTGACGGTATTGTTCAGCGCGGTCGAGTAATTTATCCAAACTATTGCCGATATAGAGTTGGCCATCTCCACCCGTCACTTTGGGGTTGCGCCGCACAAAGGCTTCCACTTTTTCCCGTACTTGCTGGGGATTGATATTCAACCGCTGAAAGATACTGTTGGCCAACCCTTCCGCGTTCAACAAAGCCAGCAGCAAATGCTCAGATTCCAGTTGCTGGTTCTGATTCTGCTTGGCGATTTCTACCGATTGGACAATGGCGTTCCAAGCGCTTTCGGTAAATTTATTGGGGTCATTCGGTTGCATAGGGCTTTACCAGGATAGGAATTGCTTTTTCCGGTCTTTTTTCAGTATAAAACTGGGTTTTGCTGCTGCTGGTACGGTCGTCCGTATTTTTTTAGGTTGATCTCCCAACGCCCTAGGTCAACAACAGGGAAAACAACCCACACAGGGCAATGCCATCGAACACACCCGCCCCGCCAATGCTCAAAATGCCCGGCGTCATCCGTTCAATCTGGGGCAAGTGCAGCAAATCCGCGCCGATCAAAGTCCCTAGTACGCCCCCCGCAAAGGCCACCGGTGGCGCATTCACCCCGCCTGTCATCAAAATCGCCGTCATGGCTGCTGTCAGGGGAGCTACCAGCGCATTCATCTGAATCCCAATGCCGGGTACCACCTGGGCTGAGTAATAGCTCACCCCCGCCACAATCGCCGTCACCGTGAGAATTTGCAAGGGATTCGCTCGACCAAACTGGTACAGGGCCAGTAGCGTGGGAATCAGGCCACCCCCGACATTCAGGGCAATGATGGTCTTGCGTTCAATCTTGCGCAAGGGAATCCCCCAAAAAAACCGTGCGCTCCACAGCTCCGCCCAATCCGGCACGTAAGTCACTTGCGACACGCGCTCATACAGGGGAATGTTGATAGTGCTCCCCAGTACCACCAGCGTAAACAGCAACAGCGCCGCTTGGGGTGAAAACCCTAGTTTCGCAACGGCCACTTGTACCGCATCCAGCGTAATCACCAGCCACAGAAATGGGAAGGTGAGCAGGAAGAGAAGAAAGAGTAGGAATGTGACTGGCAAGTAAATCATAGAGCCACAAATAAATTACTCGGATTTGCGCTTGGAAAAAATCCCCCGCTCATCCCGGTCAAATAGATGTTTAATCCGTTCCCAGGCTTTCATCAAAGCATTTTGGGGTTCGGGATGTTCATCCAAGGCCTGGTTATAGGCTTCCACAAAGGTTTGCTGCGCTTCTTCAGATAAATCTCCCTTGATCTCCGGCGCAATTTGGTCTTTACTGGCCAATTTCCCTTCGCCTTCCTTGGGAATTTGCATATCTGTAATGGCCACTTCTTCCCCACCCGCACTTTGCAAGAGTAAAAAAATTTCTCCGGATTTTTCCGCCGGTACTTCCACAACGAGAAGAAACTCGCCTGCTTGCACCCGCGTTTGGTAGATGGCCGCCTTATCTTGGGGCATTCCCAGGGAGATTAACGCTGAACCCAAACCCGCTCCCAACGCGCCGTAGATAGCTCCCGTCGTGGCTCCTAGCAACGCCGCCGCCAAGGGTCCCGCTGCCACCACTGTGCCGATGAACGGAATGAACAACACGCCTACCCCGGTCAGCAAGCTGAGTACCGAACCGAATAGAGACCCATAGAGCGCTCCCGTTGCCAGCCCATCTAGGATCACATCCTTGCGGGTGAGAAAGCCAGTGATGCGGGCTTCAGTCTGGAAATTACGCCCAATAATGGAGATGCGTTCTCTAGGCACACCCCGGTTGAGCAAGCGTTGGACAGCTTCCTGGAGCGCTTCTTGACGCTTAAACGTGGCGGAGACGCACTTTTCGGGGGGAAGGGCAAAGGCAGAAGTCATGGCTGTTTTTCTAGTGACAGACCCCAGCTAATACCTATCATATCATATCCCCCCTTTGTTAAAGCTAGCGAGTTACATCCTCCTTAGCTCCGATGATGATGATAAGCCCTCTGCAGGTTTTTCCGTCCCACTTACCCAAACAGATGATAGTGCGCTGTGCGCCCGCCTGATCCTGCGGAGAAACCACCAGCCGCTTGCCCTGCAGTGCTTTGGGGTCCACTTCAAACACACCCGGTGCGACCTTTTTGCCCACAGTTCCCAAATTGACTGCTGGCGAACGTTCTGATACCGGTTCGGCGGGCAACTGGATAGGTTCTGGTGCAGGCCGCTGCCTGGTTGGCTGTTGTGCCATGCTACCCATTGGAGCCAATAATGTCGAAGCCAAGACCACAGAAAGGACTGTTTTGTTCATCTTTTTGACCCTCCAACAATGATTCCAAAGTTACAAATAGCTACAATTCAACCCTGTTACTTAGGGAGTTGTAGCCGTTTTGTATTCATTCAGACAGGTACAGTACCACAAGTTGTTCCCCAAAACACCGGATCATCTGGGTGAAACGGTAGTGCCGATTGATACTGTAGGACCATTGAATTGGCGTCGGGATTCCCACAAGCTTAACGTTGTACTAGCAACAGGCAAGGGAGAATGCTCATTGCACTTGGATTACCATCATAACTAGCTCTACCGATTGGATAAACCGACTTGTAGCGTCTCTAGTACAGTTTGTAATTGCCCATTAATAGGGCGGGGACATTAAGCCATAAACCAGGAAAAACTCGGCTTTTGATAATTCCTTGCGCGTCGGGCATTTCTCTGACATAGACCTGATTTTCTAAACAAAACCAGTAGAAGATTTTTTCGGTCGCAACCCACACGAGATATTCCTTGACGCCACACCGACAATAGACATCTTTTTTGTCGTGCAAATCGTATGCTGCACTGCTGGAAGCAATCTCAGCAATCAATTCCGGCGCACCCTCTATGTAGTTGTCTGGACTAATACGGGATTGACCGCCCTGAGCCTCATCCCAGCGAAGCAATAAATCAGGCTGTACTTCGTTCTTGGCATCTAGACGCACTGTCACATTATCTGCTGCAAAAACACCTGGTGTCGCACTCTGGTAAACGCCTAGCCAAGTCGCAAGCTGGACGTGGGGTAAGCCATGGAATTCATACCGCACAGGGGACGCCACGTAAACAACTCCTTCGACAAGTTCAGCTTTTTTGATATGGGTGCATTGTGCATAGCGGTACTCAAACTCTTCACGACTCAAGTGGTCGCCACTTTCTAAGGAAACAAAGTGTTTCATGGCTAGGGAACGCATTTGACCTAGTCTTCATCCTACCAAAAGATAAGATTTAGACTGGGTAAATCCCATCTGCCGTCTCTTGGGTCGCAGGGCGCAGCCCCGTTATCTTCCCTAGAGAAGAACCCGGAATAACATCAGAACGAAAACGTCGTCCTAATCGCCCCGACTAACACAGTGGGATTATCCCGATTGCCTTCAGGGTTGAAGATGGCGAAAATGCCCGGTGTGATTGATAGATATTCCGAATACTTAAAACGATAGGATGCTTCGACCAGGATGGGCACATCATCGCTACGACGGGCCACAAAACCATTGCTCACCAACCCCCGGCTGCTATTGAGATAGGGCGGCGCGCCCACCACCAATTGCGCTTGCGAACCCCGCGCCCCCACATCGGGAAAGGCAAACACCAGCGCGTAATTCAGGGCTGTGCCGCTGGCATTGATGCGCCGTTCTTCATCCCGAAACCAGGTCGCCCCAAACCATCCCCCAATGATAAAGTTCTGCAACGGTTGCCATTTGAACTGAAAGCCTGCATTGTCCGCCGAAACGCGATGACCCGCCGCCAGCGCATCCACCGATTGATTGCCGACCAGACCACCTAGGTTCAAGGGCACTGCATTTGGGTCGCTGTAACCCCGGATATACACTGCGCTTAACCCTAAATTCTCTAGGGGATAACCGGTCAACTGGGCATAGGCCACATAGGACGACCCAAATAACCCTTGACTCGGTGAGTAGGCCCCTGCTGAACTGTCGCCACTTGCCAAATACCCTAGGGTAAAGTTCAGCTTGTCGTTCAAGAAATTCACGCTAAAAGCTGCGCCAACACCCGCCCCGCCGTTTTGGTTGTAAATTGGGTTGCGCAGACCAAAAGCGGAAATGGCCCCTTGACCGTCGTCATCCAACGGACTCAAGGTATCCACCTGGTCGTAAATGGCACCCCCTAACGCTGCAATCGTGATGCGTCCCTTGTCTCCTAACACCGGAAATTCATAGGTCAACGTATCTAAGCCCACCTGACCACCGGAACCGCCGTTGAGAAAGCCATAACTCACGCTGGCGCTATTGGTTCCCGTTGCAGCCAAGGCGCTCGTCCCAGGGATTGCCCCCAGCGGCACATCGTCAATTTGGAGATTGGTGGTGAGTAAATCCTTGCCGGTGAAGCTGGTGTTGAACGTTAAATTTACCCGGTAGCCAAATGTGACCGCATCCTGTAAATTCTGAGTGCTTCGGGGTTGACCCTTGGGTACCGCTTGCCGGTTAGCGCCAAAGGCCCCTTGCACTCCAAAAATCACTTGCCCGGTTAGCTTGGTGGTGGTGGAGAATTGCTGGGCTTCTAAAGTTGCTGTACGGGCTTCTAAGGTATCCACGCGTCCCCGTAAGAGCGCCAGTTCCGCCGCAAATTCTTCCTGCAAGCGCTGGAGCAATTTCATGTCTTCTTTCGTGACCAAATTCTCAGTGGAAGCGGCGATTAACTCATTCATTCGGTCCAGGCAAGCATTCAACCCGGCGGCGAATTCATAGCGCGTCAACGCCCGACGACCTTGATACGTGGGGGGCTTGGTCGGCAAACCCACAATACAGCCGTAACGTTCCACCAGTGATTGCAACGCCTGAAACGCCCAGTCCGTTGGTTTCACATCCACAAACTCCGAAACCGATGTCACCTGGCCCAGTTCGTCTTCGACCCGTAAATTCCGCACGTACTTTCGAACCTGGCGGATAGATTCCCGACTGTCGGTTACGTTGACTTGAGCGTGTACCCCACCAGCCCAGACAATGCCCGTTACGATGGAACCGCTGACGAACCCACGCCACGTTAGCTTCATCATCACTCCTACCCACCACTCGTTTCATACACCGATGGTTTCAATCTTATCGCCATTAAGAATCGTTATCAAGCCCTGGCCTGACCAACGCTGTAGAATGGTTGCAGGTGCAGTCAAGGTTAGAGGATGGCGCCAGTGGGTGAACAACCACACTCCCTTTATGAACAGGACTATCAGGGGTGGATTGGAAAAACGGTTCAGCTTTTGCGAACCAGAGATTTCGACCAAATTGACCTGGAAAACCTAATTGAGGAGATAGAAAGCTTGGGGCGCAGTGAGAAGCGGGCTGTTTTGAGCTACCTGATCCGTTTGTGCGAGCACCTGCTCAAGCTCAAATACTGGGAAAGTGAATGGGAGAATTGTTCTCGACAATGGCAGCAAGAAATTGCTAATTTTCGGCTGGAAATCGAACTTATCCTAGAGGATAGCCCCAGTCTGAAGAATTATCTCCAGGAACAGTTTATAGGGGCCTACCAAAAAGCACGCAGGCGATTTTTAGCCACGAGTGGTTTACCGGAGCAAGCCGTTCCCAAAGCGCCAAATTTTACCCTGGAGCAAGCGCTCGATGAATGGTGGTTATGAAGCTACGCCATGATAGCTGCATCCGTACTCAACACCTGGCGTAAAACACTCAACAACTGGGGTACTAAACGGTAATAAATGCCAGTCCCCCGCCGCTCCCGCGTTAGCAATCCCGCGTCATACATGACTTTCAAATGATGACTGACAGTAGGTTGCGATAAGCCCAGGGTCTCCACCAGCGCACAAGCTTTGATTTCTTGATGGGGCTGCGCTGCAATCAAACTCAGCAAGTACAACCGCGTGGGGTCGCCCAGCACTCGAAAGACACCAGCGAGGGCTTCCGCCTGTTCAAACGTCAGCCGACCCGTCAACAAGGGCGGGCAACAACGCCAAACCTGCGGATCAACCGTTCTGACCTTCATACCTACTCCACCCTAAGCCCATCATCACCCACTGTATAGATACTTGTCAATATAGACGCAGATTGATATAGTGGGTCTGGGTTCGGTTGAGACAAAAGCAATGAAAAAGGTTGCGCCGTTGGGGGTTTTTGAACGGTATTTGTCGTTGTGGGTGGCATTGTGTATTGTCGCAGGGGTGAAGTTGGGGCTGGCGTTTCCCCAGGTGTTTGGCTTCATCTCGCGCCTGCAATATGCCAACGTGAATTTTGTGGTGGCGGTGCTGATTTGGGTCATGATCTACCCGATGATGGTGAACGTGGATTTTGCTTCGCTGCACCAGGTGGGACGCAAACCCAAGGGACTGTGTATCACGCTGGTGGTGAATTGGCTCATCAAGCCCTTCACGATGGTGTTGTTGGGGTTGTTGTTTTTCCGAGTCATTTTTGCCGGGTGGGTGTCGCCCCAAGCAGCGCAGGAATATATTGCGGGGATGATTTTACTGGGAGCAGCCCCTTGTACAGCGATGGTGTTTGTCTGGAGTCAATTGGTGCGGGGCGATGCCAACTACACGCTGGTGCAGGTGTCCATTAATGACTTAATCATGGTGTTTTTATTTGCCCCTATCGTGTCGTTTTTGCTAGGGGTGACGGATATTCAAGTGCCCTGGGAAACGTTGTTACTTTCGGTCATTTTGTATGTCTTGATTCCCCTGGTGGCGGGCTACTGGACGCGCAAATGGTTAGATGCAATCGGTCATGAAATTGCCATTGCCAAGTTTTGTGAGCAAATTAAGCCCTATTCCATCGTGGGATTGTTAGCTACTGTTGTCTTGCTGTTTGGGTTTCAAGCGCAAACAATTCTGCAGCAACCGGCGGTGATCGCACTCATTGCCCTTCCCCTGCTGGTGCAAAGCTACGGGATTTTTGCGATTGCCTACGCCTGGGCGTATGTTTGGCGGGTGCCGTTTGAAGTGGCAGCGCCAGCGGCGTTGATTGGCACGTCCAATTTCTTTGAACTGGCGGTGGCGGTGGCAATTAGTTTGTTTGGCCTGGAGTCGGGGGCGGCGCTAGCGACGGTGGTGGGGGTGCTAGTGGAAGTGCCGGTGATGCTGTCACTGGTGGCGCTGGCGAATCGTACGCGTCAATACTTTGCTCATACGTAAGGAGGGTTCGGCGATGTACCGGATCATGTTTGTGTGTAAGAAAAATTCGCGGCGGTCGCAGATGGCGGAGGGATTTGCGCGGGCGTTGGGGGGCGATAAGGTGCGGGTGACCAGCGCTGGATTGGAAGCCAGTTTTGTGGACCCCCTAACTGTTCAGGTCATGGCGGAGGCCGGGATTGACATTAGCCAGCAAACGTCGAAACCCTTGAGTGATTTCCGGCCTGAGGATTTTGACGCGGTCATTTCGTTGTGCGGGTGTGGGGTGAGCTTGCCGCCGGAGTGGGTGACGCGGGATTACTTTGATGATTGGCAATTGGAAGACCCCGAAGGCGGCGACATGGAAACCTTCCGGCGGGTGCGCGACCAGGTGAAGGAACGGGTGGTCAAGTTGCTTCAGGAATTGCCCTGATAGTAGTTCACGATGGCTTGTATTAAACCATCAAGGGTGTATTCCTGAGCTTGAATGTCCACGCGCTGGAAATAGCGTTCACAGGTGCGAGACGTCTGGGGGCCAATTGAGGCAATTAAGCTGTGGGCAACCCAGGTCCGCCAGGTGTCGGGGGCTGCTTGTTCTAACAACTGGCAAAAGTGAGCAACTGTCTTGGAACTGGTGAAGGTCAGCACATGAATGTGACCTTGGCGCAAGTAGTCATAAATGTAAGGAGGAATGTCGCGGGGACAAATGGTTTCGTAGGCGGCAACTTCGGTCACGTGGGCGCCCCGCGCTTGTAAGCCTTCGCTAAGAACCTGCCGTCCCCCACTGGCCACGCGCGGAAACAGGACACACATCCCTGTACAATCCTTGGGAAATTCGTCAAGTAAGGCATCGGCGACAAATTCTTTAGGAACTACATCGGCGCGCAGGCCCTTGCTGTGTAAATAGATCGCTGTTTTTTCGCCCACGACTGCGATTTTCAAGTGCGCCAAGGCTCGCCAGTCGTAACCCTGCTCCCACAGGCGGGCCAGGAAAAAATCCACCGCATTGGCCGATGTCAAGATGAGCCAATCGAAGGTGGCTAACTGGTGCAGGGCTTGGTCCAAAGGTGTCCAATCGGGTGGGGGCGTGACGACCAGCGTTGGCAAGTTAACTACCTGAGCGCCCCAACGTTGCAACCGGTCGGCCAATTCACTGCCACTGTCAGCAGCCCGCGTAACGAGGATGTTTTTGCCAGCTAAAGGCAACCGGGATTGTCCCAACTTCTGCTGCGCCGCGCCTGGTCCAACAATGACCACACTGGGTGGTTGCGCTGGCTGTTGCGCCAGTTCCCCTAGCGTTCCCGTCCACACCATTTGCCCGATTTGACCAGCACTGTGGATGATGGCTGCCGGTGTGTCTGGGCTTTTGCCGTGGTGGAGTAGTTGGGCTTGAATGGCGTCCAGTTGACCACCCCCCATCAAACACACCACCGTATCCAGACCAGCAATGGCCGCCCAATTCAGGTGTTCCGGTGCATGGGCCGTCACAATGCCGATGGAGCGCCCCCACTCTTTATCTGTCAGGGGAATCCCCGCCAGGGTCGCAGCGCCGGTTGCAGTGCTGACGCCAGGGATAACGTGATAACGGCAATGAGCAGCAGCAAGCGCCGCTAGCTCCTGGGTGGCTTTGCCGAAGATAAACGGATCGCCGCTTTTGAGTCGCACCACCTGGCGGTTCTGGCGGTAGTGTTCGACCAACAAATCATTGATTTGCGCTTGGGATAGCCCCTGCACGGAATAGACCTGAGCGCCAGGACGTACCAGCGCCAACACTCGCGGGTCCACCAGCGTGTCGTGAATGACCACGTCGGCCTGTTCCAGAGCTTGACGCGCGGCATAGGTCAAATGCTCTGGCGCCCCTGGTCCTGCTCCCACCAGCCAAACGGCATTCATTCCCGATACCATTCGGTGACGCCGCCGGGCTTATCCACGAGGCGAATCCCCTGGGCTGCTAGGAGTTCCCGAATCCGGTCGGCTTCAGCGTAGTTCTTTTGCCGGCGGGCTTCTTGTCGCTGGGCAATCAGAGCGGCGATTTCTTCGCTGATGTCGGGCACTTGTGGTGGTGTGGACGCAGGGGGCGGGTCAAATTTCAACCCCAGCACCGTTTGCCCCAAGTACACCAGCGTCCGCCACAGGCGTTGAAATTCCGGTGTGTGCCGGTGGCCATTGCCGCTGTGGGCCAAACGCTTGAGTTGCTTAGCCACACCAAACAGAACCGCCACTGCCGCCGGGGTGTTGAAATCAGCATTCATCGCTGTTTCAAATTCGGTGCGCACCTGCGGGTCTAAGTCGTCCTTTGGCACCGTGGGGACGGCATCCCAGTCGCCCAACCAGACCGCTTGCTGCAACGTGTGCCAACCGGACTGGGCGGCTTGCAGGGCTGGGGGTGTGGCTTCGATGGGTTGCCGATAGTGGGACTGCAAAATCCACAGCCGCAACGCCATCGGTGCGTACTCAGTTAATACATCCCGAATGGTGCGGAAATTGCCCAGGGATTTGGACATTTTTTCACCCGCCACCGTCACAAACCCGTTGTGCAACCAGTAACGGGCCAGGGGTTTTTGGGTCACCGGCTCCGACTGGGCAATTTCGTTTTCGTGGTGGGGAAAAATCAAGTCGCTGCCGCCGGTGTGGATGTCAATGCTAGGACCCAGGGTTTTGTAAATCATGGCTGAGCATTCAATGTGCCAACCGGGGCGTCCGGGTCCCCAGGGCGAATCCCAGGCTGGTTCACCAGGTTTGGCCGCTTTCCACAGGGCAAAATCCAAGGGATGCCGTTTGTGGGCTATTTCGTCGTCCACTCGCCCGCTGGCGCCGGCTTGCATTTGCTCCAAACTGCGGCCTGATAGCGTGCCATAGCCGGGAAAGCGTTCCACCGCGTAATACACGTCACCCCCGCTGGCGTAGGCATACCCTAGGGTTTCCAATCGCTGGATGAGTTGAATGATTTCGGGGATGGTTTCCGTGGCGCGGGGGGTGTCTTTGGCCGGTAGGATGTTCAAGCGAGCCAAATCTTCGGTGCAAGCTTGGATGTAACGCTCTGTGATCACCTGCATGGGCACCCCTTCCGCCTGCGCCCGCCGGAGAATTTTGTCGTCAATATCGGTGATGTTTTGCACATGCTGGACGTCGTAACCCAGGTACTCCAAATAGCGGCGCACCACGTCCCAAACCACATAACTGCGGGCGTGTCCCAGGTGGCAATAGTCATAGACCGTCACCCCGCAGACATACATCTTCACCAGGCCAGGTGTTTGGGAAACAAACGGTTCGAGACGCCGGGTGCGGGTATTGTAAACGGTCAGGCTCATGGCAATGCCCAGCCAACGCCAGCAACGACTATCTCTAAGATACCGAGTCGCATGAACCGTCCGGCTACCGCTTACGGAAAACTACAATGAAGGGAACGCTGGGGAGGACGTTCACTCATGGGCTGGCACTGGCACGGCAAAACCCATCTCACCTGCGATTTGCTATCCCCCTGGCGGCATCAGTTCGGTACACGCTGGGGAGGGTCGGATTTTCCCACGTTGCGTAACTATCGCCTGCGCCAGATTCACAGCGGTGTGGTGTTGCCAGCAACCGAAGCCCCTGACCCGCCGAGGGGCGATGGGTTGATTACTACGGAGCCAGGCCAGGGCGTTTGGGTCTGTAGCGCCGATTGCGTGCCGGTGCTGATTGGTTGCGTCAAAACCGGACAGGTAGCTGCGCTCCATGCCGGTTGGCGGGGAACGGCGGCGCGGATTCTTCCCACTGCCATTCAAAAAATGCTAGCCCAGGGGAGCGACGTGACCAGCCTGCGGGTGGCGCTGGGACCGGCCATCAGCGGCGCGAATTACCAGGTGCAAATGGAGGTAGTCACAGCCCTAGCGGCAACCGTAACCACGCCGGCGTATCCGACCGTCGAAGCCGTTATCGCTGCCTGGCAAACCCAACCCGAATTGCTCCGGCCTGATGGGCAACGCTGGCGCTTGGATTTACGCTACGTCCAACGCCACCAACTGCTGCAACTGGGCTTGGCTCCCGAGCAGATAGACATCGCGCCCTGCTGCACCTACGCCGATGCCCAGCATTTCTACTCCTATCGCCGCGATAAACAAACCCAAGTGCAATGGTCCGGCATCGCTAGCAAATGAATGGGACAGTTGCCAAGGAATCGTCAAAATTATTTAGGACAGTGCCACAAAGTTTAATATCGGCACCCCCCGACGGCATGGACCGGCCCTGATAGACTGGAACAGGGGAGCGTCGTTGAGGGACAGCCGTGGATAGCACGATTGGGTTGGAAATGATCGAGGTCGTCGAGCAGGCGGCCATTGCAGCGGCTAGATACGTAGGCAAAGGCGATAAAAACGGGGCCGACCAGGCGGCGGTGGAAGCCATGCGAGCGCGGTTGAATCAAATCCGCATGCGGGGCCGGATTGTGATTGGCGAAGGCGAGCGGGACGAGGCCCCCATGTTGTACATCGGCGAGCAGGTGGGAACGGGAGCAGCCGACGCCCCAGAAATTGACATTGCGGTGGACCCCTGCGAAGGCACCAACCTGGTGGCAAAGGGACAAAATGGTTCGATGGCGGTGCTGGCTGTGGCGGAAAAGGGGGGCTTGTTTGCTGCGCCTGACTTTTATATGAACAAACTGGCGGCGCCCCCAGCGGCTAAGCACAAGGTGGATATCCGCAAAACGCCGACGGAAAACCTAAAAATTCTCTCCGAATGTTTAGACCGGGCAATAGAGGATTTGAACGTGGTGGTGATGGACCGGCCCCGGCACAAAGACTTGATTGCCGAAATTCGGGCGGCGGGGGCGCGGGTGCGGCTGATTAGCGATGGGGATGTGTCGGCGGCCCTATGCTGTGCCTTTGCTGAAACCAACATCCATGCTCTCATGGGGATTGGCGCCGCCCCCGAAGGGGTGATTGCGGCTGCTGCGATGAAATGTTTGGGTGGTCATTTCCAAGGGCAATTAGTTTATGACCCGGCGGTGGTACAAACCCCGGAAAGTGAAAAATGGACCCGCGAAGGCAACATCCAGCGCCTGAAGGAAATGGGCATTGAAGACCCCGATAAGGTCTATGACGCCGAAGAACTCGCCAGCGGTCAAAACGTGCTATTCGCCGCCTGTGGCATTACGCCGGGGGTATTCATGGAGGGCGTGCGGTTTTTTACCGGTGGCGTGCGCACGTCTACCCTGGTGATTTCCACCCAATCCCGAACGGCTCGCTTTGTGGATACCATTCACCTGACTGGTCAACCCAAAGTCATCCAATTGCGTTGAGGAGGAGACCATGCCCGTTGCGGTGGTGGGTTTGAGTCACAAGACAGCGCCGGTGGAGGTGCGGGAAAAACTGAGCATTCCTGAAGAAAAGCGCGTCGCTGCCATTCAAGAACTGTGCAGTTATCCCCATATCCAAGAAGCCACGGTCCTGTGTACCTGCAACCGGATGGAGGTCTATTTCGTCACCGGCGATACCCACCACGGCATCCGGGAGGTCACGGCCTTTTTGTCGGAGCACAGCGGCATTCCCCTGCCCCAGCTACGGCCTTACCTGTTCACGCTGTTGCACCAGGACGCGGTGATGCACTTGTTGCGGGTGGCGGCGGGTCTGGACAGTTTAGTGCTGGGAGAAGGACAAATCCTGGCTCAGGTCAAACACAGCCACAAGCTCGGGCAAGACGCCAAGGGCACTGGCACCGTCCTGAACCGCCTGTTTCGGGGCGCATTGGAAGCGGGTAAACGGGTGCGGGCGGAAACGGGCATCAGCAGCGGGGCAATGTCCATTTCGTCGGCGGCGGTGGAATTAGCCCACTTGCGGGTACCCCAGTTGCACCGGGCGCGGGTGACGGTCGTCGGCGCTGGGAAAATGGCGCGGCTACTGGTGACGCACCT
>JANWVM010000042.1:18635-18958 GCA_025056115.1 Gloeomargarita sp. SKYG116 | reverse complement strand
GAAATAATTCCCGCGACTCCCGCAAGCCTGTTGGACGGTGATTGCTCACCGGTGCCAACTTCCTGCCTCCACAGACGGCTACGGCTGGCAAGTGCTAAAAAACACGACTACCGGGATGGAGTCCCGGTAGTGCATCGCCCGTAGGCATCAGTGGTTAGTTAGCTCGAATGTCCCAAGCACCAAGCAAACAACTTGAGAGTGCTCAACGCCGGTCGGCTATCAGAGGGCTTAACTTGACATTAGCGCAACTGCTGCTGGCGCGTCGAGCAGGCGGCTCACATCCCGGTACCGCCCGCATCATCCCGCATCTTCCAAAACTTTAC
>JANWVM010000042.1:0-18625 GCA_025056115.1 Gloeomargarita sp. SKYG116 | reverse complement strand
TACTACCGCCGTTTGTCACGTTTGGAGACGGGGCCAACCCATACACCTGGGTGCGGATTACTTCCAGGGTGGCTGGACTGATAGCTCCTGCAGGACGCGCGTCATCAGCAGGAGATGGAGATTCTGACAGTAAAGGAGTCGCTCCCGTCACCAGGGCCAACCACCGGCAGGCCAGTTCTCCCCGCTTTGCCAGGGGCACCCGTTCATCGGTGAGGGCTTGCTGGAGCGTCTCTAGCGCCGTATCCACTAGACGCTGCACCTGGTAGCGGCGACAGTCAAGCGACTCCTGCACCAGTCCCCGGAGATATTCCTGGAAAACCCGCGACTTGCGCCATTGCCATATCGCCACCCGCGAGACTCCTAACTGGCGGGCCACTTCCGTGACAGGAAGGCCCCCCAGCAGCAACCACGCCGCCCGCTTTTGCAGGTCGTCTAGTCTTTCCACGCTAGTTAACAAATCTTAACTTTCCCTTAACCACAATCCTAGCGTGGATAGACGAGAACAATGGCCTTGCGGTGGCCATCGGGTTGGGTGTGAGTCACCGACAGGTGGGGGATGTTGCGCAGGCGGTCATCGGCTAGAACCCCAGCGGCCACCAGTGCATCCAGGATGGCACCAGCGGCGTTGTCTGGGTCAGATTGGGTTGACCCCCGCAATTCGATATGGATATGGGCCTGGCTAATAGGGAAATACTCCGGGCCATAGCCTAGGATTTGGCCCCCCAGTTCACTGGTTGCGACTGTTTTCCACCGGCGGTAGCCTGGCGGCAGGTAAGTGCCCTTTGCCGTCACGCGGGGCCTGGGTTTGGGGTGAAAGTCGCTGAGTGTGAACTTAAACTGGCGGGTCGGCATCGGCTCCTGGCGGTGGTTGGTAGCGTTCAAAGTCAATTCTGGCCAACTCCTGCAAGATGCGACCGACGTAATACAAACGCCGGCTCTCTGGCAATTTCTCTAAGAGTCTGGTCATCTGTTCGGGTGTGGGGGGATTGATGGCGGCGGGCATGGTGGCGGTCTCCAACGGGTGATGTTCACTTTCATCATGCACTTTCCTTTTGCCACTGTGTCCGGTTATGAGCCTGCACCCACGCAACCCTTAGAGCGGCCACATAATCGCTCGGTAGAAACGCATACTCGGTTCCTTTGTAGGCCCCTGATGGGCGCAACCCATACCAGCAGTTCCAGTGGTGAATCCCGTAGGCCACTGCAGGAGGACGGCCACCCCAGGGAGCGTAACCCCAGGTGGGGCCCCTGAGCAGTCCCGCTACTGGAAACCCCTGCACCCACAAGATGGGCGTGACTCCCACTAGCAGCACTTCGTATTCGGGCGGCACATATCGGTCTATCTTCTCCTGGTGCCGTTTGAGACCTGCCAGTGAAAGTTCCGCCTTGACTTCCACCAGCAGCGGCGCTGGCCCCAGCAACACGAAGTCAGGAATGTAGCCCCCAAAGTCCGCCGGTTCATACTCCCATTGCCAACCCAGCAGGTCGAAAAACGCCGCCCATCTAGCTTCCAAAAACGACCGCATCTGATAGCCCCCGTAGCCTGGTTGCGTCATGGCCCGTTAGCTCCTACGGGTTTCAAGTCACAAATGGGCACTCTATGGGTAACGGCTTTCCACTGGGGTGAATCCACCACCGCGACGTTGCCATCTAGTGCCTTTACAAATAACCCTTGCCCCTGATGGGCGGCATCACACACCCGCTTTAGGTTGGGGTCTGTCCCGCTGTACTCTACCCGCATCCCTGGCGCAAGCGTTTTGGAAAAGTTAGGCGGATCATCGGTAGCATCGGCTGGGGACTCACCAGTGAGCTGATCAGCAGAAGTGCGACTAGATAAACACGTTTTTTTCATGTCACTAACGTCACTCATGTCACCAGCCCCACCAGCACGGGCTTTGACGGGTGACGTTTGGGTGACATCAGAGGTTGGCTTCATGTCACCCGTGAAACCCGCATGAATACGGGGCGGTGCGGGTCTGATTTGCTGAATCGCCGCCCGAACCTTTTTCTGCAAAGACGAGTCCAGTGCCGTCCAAATCCGATGCTTTACTGCTGGTGACCAACTGCTCAGCCAGTCCAAACAGATTTCTGCTAGGGCTTCTGGCGAGTCCTGGCAGGTCTCCAGCAAGCGAACCGCTGCTTCAGCGTCGGCAAGTGTGGGTTCGCGCCAGGGGTTGGGTTCGTAGCGGGTGTGGGCTGGCCTGAGCCACCCCAGGGGGCCACACCAAACATAGCCATCACCCCGCACCGTTGCGCTCGCGTCAGCGTGAATCTCCACCACTTGCCCCGGTTGGCCATCGCACAATACCGTGTCGCCGGGTTGCCAGTAGGGCAACCACTGGCCCCGAACCAGCAGCTCCACCACACCAGTCCGGCGATTGCGCCGGCGCTGTTCCACAGCACCACCGGCATACTGACCGGCAACCAATGCGTTAGAAGTACTCCCACTCATCATCGTCTCCAGCCGGCGGTTCGGAATTAACTACTTCGTTTACAGAATCAGGTGCATCAGGTGCATTTGTCTGTAACTGGTTCCGGTACGGCGTTTCCGGCGCACCTTGATTAGGTGCACTCTCAGGTGCATAGGTGCATCTCTCGGAGTGGGCCGGGAAAGAATGCACCTGTGCACCTAAGAATGCACCTGCGGTAGGTGCGCCGCTATTCTCGTGGTGGTGCGGGTTTCGGCCATTTTGCACCTGTGCACCTGTAACCAGCACTGTGAAGTCCGGTTTGTCAGGCGACCCTTTGACAACTTGGGCGTAGCCTAATGCCACGAGTTGATTCAGAAAATCCCGACAGGCTTGTGCTCGGGGTTTCTTAGACCCCGTCCACCAGGCGTTCACTCTACGGCCATCAACTTGCTTGCCCTGGAACCGTTGAATGAACCGGGCTATCCTTTGGGCTTCGGGGGATTCTGCATGACCACAATCCCCATAGACGGTTTTGGCTTGCTGTAGCGTCCAGCGAGTAAATTCGATAGCGCTTTCTAGGGTTTCAGCCGGGATGGTGTCCCCTGGTGGGGCATTGCTGACGGCACAATTCACGCAATGGCTAACTAGTGCGATCCGCCCGGCCCGCTCTAATAATTTGGGGTAAATCGTTTTTATGAACGGGTTTAGTTCATCATCTATCAGCGTCTGAATTTCATCCCACCATTGTCGCCAAATCCGTTTCCCCTGGGGGCATAACCTGAACGTGGTAGAAACGCTTGCCCGTTGGTCTAAGACTCTGTAGATACTGATTAAAAGGCCAGACAAATTCACTTCCGGCATATCAATTGGACAGGGTTGTTTTCTATGGGGCATTTCTACCCACATAAACCGTGCCCAAAAGCCATCTATGACTTCCCTGTCATTAGCAATCAGCTTGCGCAGGGTTGATGGCTGGATGCCCCCTAAAACGCTTAAACAGGCATCGGGGATGTGATAGGACTTGCCTACTCTCTGAACATCAATCACACCGCCGTTATAAGCCGTCAGCCAGCGCTGGCGGTCATTACCGCCCCGTTGTTTGTACTGGTTTTGGCCAAAGACAAAACCGGCTAATTCATCTGAGTAAATGAGTAGGTGGTTACGGGCTTTTAGGGCCGGGGCCAGGGATTCCCAAGTGAAATCACTCAAGTAATAGAATCGCCTGTTAGGTTGGGACGGTCTCTTTTCCCCTTTCTCCAAGTTTTCCAGAGCCAACCGCCACTCTTCCATCTCCTGTTCGTATTTGTTAAATGCTTCCGTTTGGAGTTTAGCTAGCGGTCGTGTGAAAGTATCTAAAACCGGGCTTTTACCCGTGCCGCTATCTCCCACGACCCCTAACCACAAAATACCTGGGATTAGATACTCATCCCCTAATTCCAATTTGTGGGGAATCAGACTACTGGCTGTCACTAGAAACACGCTTAACAATAGTTCCGGTGGCAGATTAAATGACCTGGCTTTTAACTCAATAGCGTTGGCCAGTTTGCCGTGAATCAGCCCGCGAATATCAAACCGGGCTTGGGATTCTGCGAGTATCCCATCCACTAGTTCCGGCGTAACATCCGGCTGTTCACCTGGAACTTCCCGGCAAGGTTCAATTGCACCCAGAATCTGCCTCCGGATAGCCGCATCGTCTAGCCCCTTGGCCCGCAATTCGGCAATCCAGTCCGCCAGGTCGTAGCCGTCGCTGGGATGCTGCCACGCTTGACTCTCGCCGGCATAAATCCAGCCCTTGACCTGGCCGTTAAACGCTAGGGCCACCTGGCGGGCATACTGGAGGCCCTTGGCATCACGGTCTGGCGCAATCACCAGCGACGCACCCGCCAGGTCGGCATAGTACGACCCATAGGAAGTGAAGCCCCCGCTACCACCCAGCGAAGTCGTGGCCGGAATGCCGACACTCCACAACGCATCGGCGGTTTTCTCCCCTTCCACCCACACCACTAGGGGCAAGCTGTCCAGCTTAGGGCCAGTGCCCGACTCGATCGCCGCTCTTACATCGGCGTAGCGGTAGATCGGAACTCGGGAGCGGTCTAGGTCGCCCAGACCCGCTACCCACCGGTGGCCATCCCATCGCTCCTGAACGAAACGCTTGCGCCCCTGGCCGTCATCAATCCGCTTGACCCGCACCAGGGGGCTGCCTTGCCGATCCGGATAGGCGTAGTATGTCTCCCCAGCAGGACGGGTTGGTTTTTGCCAAGGGTCAGTCTGCGGGACAAATTGTCCCCACCCCGCTCCCGTTTCCGTGATGCCTACACACCGCCACGTTTGCCCGTCGTAGCCCTGGATGGTATCCCCTTTCCGCAGGTGGCGGTGAGAATGGCACAGCACCAGGGCGCCGTCCGTAGTGCGGCAATCCCCGTCTTTCACACGGCCACACACTGGACAGGGATTGTGGGGGCCGGATACTGACCAGACGTTGCGCTGGTGGCGTAAGTCATCTATCATGGTTTCGGCTCCTTCTTGTCAGTCGTTAAGGATCGCGAAAGATTTCTCTGCAATCCCCCGACCGCCCATCGGGGGGTTGTTTTTTAGGAGTCACGTTCATCGGGAATGCCGTTCTGGATTAGCTTGGCGATGTCAGATGCTCGCCAGCCTACTGCTCTCACACCTAACCGCACTGGCTGGGGATACAAGCCCTTTTTAAGGCCTTTGTAAAAACACGCTCTGCTGATGTTCAGAACTTTCAGAACGTCTCCCACTCGCAAAATCTGGTCCATCTGCTCAACCATCTTTGCCATCCACGTTAATCTATGAAAAACTTTCACTCTTATCATACTTGAGACAACTTACAACGGCAACAGACTTAAAGAGTCTAAAATTGTCGTGTATGGAATTAGATGGGGTAGGCTATGGGGCAGGTCGTCTGTAGGCTAGCTGAGTTACTGCATTACAGAGGCATTACAGTGGCTCAATTTGCTAAGCAAACAGGGCTTGGGTTTAACACAGTAAAGCGCCTATGCGAAAACCCGACTGCTGTGGAGTTTGAGACGTTAGCCAAAATCTGCGATGCCTTAAATTGTAGTATTAGCGAATTGCTGGCCTATCAAAAAGATGGCGTTTTCATACACGATAGACAATGGGACGCAGTGGTTTATGGACGTGTTGTTGAAGATTTGTTACAGGAAAAGGTTGCTCAGCAAAACCATAGTTCCAGGTGTCGGTTTCAGGAGCTAGTCCGGCAGATGAAGGGGATGATTGAAGATTACCTAGCTCAGGAACAGCAAGCAACGGAAGAGATGCGATTAGAGATACTGCGGCTGGCGCAGCGGGCAGTTGGTTTTTTTTCAGAGCAAGTAACTGGGGAGAACGTGGCCGATACACACGAGCGAATGATGCAACGCCGTCAGGCTAGACGTAGGGAGTCCAGATAATCCGCCCACTGTTGCATCATCTGGTGACGCTCCGGGAGAAACGTGGTTCTGTTGTAGGCCCGCCCCAGGGCGTCTCGCACGTGGTGGCCTAGTTGATGCTCAATGATGTCCGGTCGCCAGCCCAGGACTTCATCAAGTAGGGTTCTGGCCGTTGCCCGCCAACTGTGCCCCGTCATCACATCATTGGGAATCCCCAGGGTACGCAGGGCCGCCAAGACCGCCCCATCACTCATGGGACGGTTCCCACCCCGCCCGCTGGGGAAAACGTACTGGCCCGCCCCCGTAATGGGCTGTAACTCCTGCAACAAGTCCATCACCTGGTTGGCCAACGGCACAACGTGGGGCTGGTGGGTCTTGCTCAGGGTGAAACGCCACTCGCGAGCATCCCAGTCAATCTCGCTCCACTTCATCTGTCGCAGTTCACCTGGCCGCACAAACAAGTACGGGCCTAGCTTCAACGCGGTGGCCACCACTGGCCCGCCTGGGTAGGCCCAGATGAGACGCAAAATGGCCCCCAACCGCTGCGGGTCAGTCACCGCCGGGAAGTGGCGCTGGCGCACTGGCGTCAAGGCCCCCTGCAGGTCATAGGTAATGTCGCGGGTCGCTCGCCCAGTCGCCAGGGCATACCGCCAAATCTGGGCGCAAATGCCTAACTCCCGATGGGCGGTCTCAATGGCCCCCCGCTGTTCCACCTTCCGCAACACCGCTAGTAGTTCTGGCGACTCGATAGCCGCAATGGGACGCTCGCCTAGCCAGGGCAAGATGTCCCGCTCTAAGCGCCGCCACACCACCTGTGCATGGCCCGCCGCCCACCGCCCCTGCTGCTTTTCAAACCACTCCCGCGCAATTTGCTGGAACGGCGTCTGGTTGGCCTGCTGGGCCTTGCGCACCGTTAATGGGTCTTGACCCCGCGCCAGCAAAGCCCGCATCTCATCGCGCCGCTTGCGTGCTTCCCGCAGGCTGACCACTGGGTATGGCCCCAGGGACATCCGGCGTTCTCGCCCCCGGTAGGAATACTTGAACCGCCAGCCCTTGGCCCCCGTCGGGGTTATCTCCAAATACAGGCCACCCCCATCCCACAAACACTGCACCTTGTCCTGCGGCTGGGCCTGTCGTACCAGCACGTCCGTCAATCGCCCCATCGGGATAGCTCTAACCCCCACTGGGTAGCACCTATCCTAGAGACTATCCCGCTCTTGGGATAGCTGGCAAGAGATTTAGGAGTACTCAGGGAGACGTGTAGAGAACTGGAAACCGCGATGAGCAGGGCGTTTATAGACTTTGGTGGACGGATGGAGATGGGTTTCGCATGGAGCCGAGCGGAATCGAACCGCTGTCCGCATCGGGTAATGACGTCCTACTCTTTCACAGGCTTAGGCGTCTTGACCCAGACACCAGGGGCCGATTTTGTCCCAAACCGGCAAGGGGTTCACGGTTGAGTCTTAGCTAACAGGCAACCGTGCAAATCCTGTTAGGGCAACCGTTAGGGGAATACGCTCACGGCTTAACGGTGTCACCATGAACGCCTCGAAGTCGAACTAGTCGCTTGACTAGAGACTCTTAGGCAGCCACAACGGCCGCTTTACGAGCAAAAGGAACAATGTTGTTCGCACTTACTAGCTTGAGCCTGGATTTACGAGCGGTGCTCACGCTCGGCCTGCATCATAGGATGCGCGTTCGCCGACACGTCGAAGCCATTACGGCCCCTCGTCTAGCATCTTTTATTATAGCCGCTTGGTAAGAGAACTGACTGCTTTGAACTTAGCCAGCAAACCCCCCATAATGGAGCAGTAAAGACGCGTCAGGGTTGCTTGTGAGTTTCATTATCCTGGAATGGCAAGAAGATGGCCGCACGCATCGTCGCCAAATGAGCCTGTCTGACCCGACGTTGGTTATTCGGTTGGGCCGTGACCCCAGCGCGTGTGACGTTGTCTTTACCGACCCCACCGTTTCGGGACTGCAGGCGGAAATTGCTGGCGATGGTCAAGGGGTATTCCTGCGCTGCCTGCGGGAGTCCAATCCCCCTTGGGTCGATGGTCAACGCCTGGGTGCCACCCCAGTGCCCCTACGTACCGGTAGCACCATCCGGTTGGGCCGTACAGTGGTCAAGGTGGTCGCTATTGGCCCTGAACCGACACCGGCTAGGGCGAGTGATAGAGCCAATATCGCTACCGATTTAAGCCTTAGCCAATTGATTCCGGTCGTCGGCAGTGGCCGGGCGTTGACCCGCAAAGCCCATTTGGTGCCGGCAGCAGTGGCCGTGATTGGGGTCATCACGCTATTTTCTGCAATTGGCAATCCTCCCCTGTTCAATGCGTGTTTGGCGTTTTTATTGGGGGCAGGTGGGTTCTATTTCATCTATCAACTGTGCGGTAAGGCCAAACCCTGGTGGGCAATTACACTAGTAGCCTTGCTGACGGTAATTTTGCTGATTACGCCGGTTTGGTCGATTTTCGCTTTTATTTTTCGCCAAATTCTACCGGGCAACATTGACCCCAGCAATCGCAGTTTTGCGGTGCAGTTTACGTCCCATTTCTTTGGCGCGGGGTTGCTGGAGGAATTGATCAAGGCGTTGCCGATTGCCTTGTTCTGGTGGCTGGGACGTCGCTTGTCTCCGCAAGCCCAATCCCGCATCGGCGTTGTAGAACCACTGGATGGGATCATTTACGGAGCAGCCTCGGCCTTAGGCTTTACCTGGTTAGAGACGATGGGGGAGTATGTGCCGGGGATTGTGCAACATGTGGCGCAACAAGCGGGTGAAGCGGCTGGCGAGCTGGTGGGCTTGCAGTTGTTAATTCCTCGCATTCTCGGGTCCGTCATCGGACACATGGCCTATAGCGGCTACGTGGGCTATGGCATCGGTTTAGCAGCTCTGAAACCCAAATACACTTGGATTGTGCTTCCCACCGCCTATGTTGTGGCTTCGGTGATTCACGCCCTGTGGAACGCCTCGGATACGATTGGGGTGTGGGCGGCAGCTATCGTGGGGATACTGGCGTATATCATGCTCTCGGCGGCGATCCTGAAGGCGCGGCAGCTCTCTCCCCATCGCGATGAAAACTTTGCGACAACCATAGCCCGCCGTCCATGAACACGAAAACGACCCTGTGCGCGTCATGGGAAACATTTCAACGGTTGAGTGAGCAGGGGAATTTCATCCCAGTGTATGCAACATTACCGGCGGATTTGGATACACCTGTATCGGCCTGGTATCGCGTGTGTCGGGGACGGCCTTACAGTTTTTTGCTGGAGTCGGTAGAGGGGGGAGAGCGCATTGGTCGCTATAGTGTACTGGGATGTGACCCGTTGTGGGTGCTGACCGCCTGGGGGGATACCTGCGAGCAGGTGTTTCGGGATGGCACCAAGCAGGTGTGGCGTGGGTCGCCGTTTGAGGTGATTCCCCAATGCTTAGCGCCCTATCAACCGGTGTCGTTGCCGGAGTTGCCGCCAGGGTTAGGGGGCCTGTTTGGCTTCTGGGGCTATGAATTAATCCGCTGGATTGAGCCAACCGTGCCGGTGGTTGCCGAGGGGGATTTGCCGGATGGTTGCTGGTTGCAGATGGACCATCTGCTAGTGTTTGACCAGGTGCGGCGGCAGATTTGGGTAGTTGCTTACGGCGATACTCGCAACGGTGAGGTACGCGCGGCGTATGAACAGGCCAAGGCAAAAGTTGAGGAGCTATTGACCCACCTACAACGGCCGTTGTCTCCCGAAATTACCCGCATGGTTTGGCAACCCAACGCTAGGACGCTGGACATCAGGAGTGATACCACAGCAGCAGCGTTTCAAACGGCGGTGCGCCGGGCCAAGGACTACATTCACCAGGGCGATATTTTTCAGGTGGTTTTGTCCCAGGAACTCAGCACTCCCTACACAGGTGACCCGTTTTTGCTGTATCGGTCCTTACGCCTGGTCAACCCATCACCCTACATGGCCTTTTTCCAATTTGGGGATTGGCAGTTGGTGGGTTCTAGCCCGGAAGTGATGGTCAAGACCGAAGGCCGTATCGCCACCGTGCGCCCCATTGCCGGGACCCGTCCCCGGGGGGCAACCCCTGAAGCAGATGCGCGTCTGGCTGAGGAACTGCGCACCGACCCCAAGGAAGTGGCGGAACATGTGATGCTGGTGGACTTGGCGCGCAATGACTTGGGGCGGGTGGCTGAGGGGGGGACGGTGCGGGTGGATGAAATGATGGTGATTGAGCGCTACTCCCACGTGATGCACATTGTCAGCAATGTGGTGGCGAAACTCGCGCCGGGTTATACGGCTTGGGACGCTCTCAAGGCTTGTTTTCCAGCAGGAACTGTCAGTGGCGCGCCTAAAATTCGGGCCATGCAAATCATATATGAATTAGAGCATCGTCATCGTGGGCCTTACGCCGGTTGCTATGGTTACTACGACTTTGAAGGGCAGTTGAACACGGCCATTACGCTGCGGACGATGGTGGTGCATCAGGGTTGGGTGCGGGTGCGGGCCGGCGCGGGTGTGGTAGCGGATTCCGACCCGGAACGGGAGTATCAGGAAACCTGGAACAAAGCGAAAGGACTGCTGGCAGCGATTGCGGCGCTGGGGGAATGATTTTACCCAGGTAGCTCCCAACTACAGGGACGACATCAACTGTTGAAAATTGTTTGCCGGTCCCAGCCGAATATGGACACTCGTCATTCTGTATAACGAAGCTGCTGCAATTCATCAGAAAGATGAGCAAAAAACGAAGGACGGGGCTGCACCAGGACAAGCATAGATAACTCAGCCATAAAGCTTCATTCTCCACTTTCTGAATGCTAAGTTAATTGCAGGGTCTGACGTGGGGGTTTCAGGATGGACAAAATTGTTGAGGTCATTGCTGCATTAGGCGTACCCGGTTTGGTGTTGTTGGTAGCCATGGCGTTTACCGGCTGGGCTGGCGCTGCTGCTATCACCACTGCCTTAGCCGTGTTGGGCGGACCGTTAGGGATGTTGGGTGGCATTGGTGTTTTGGGACTTTTGGGATTGATAACAAAAGGATTGACAGACTACGGCTTTGAGCGCTTATTTCAAAGCACAGTTGCAGCTTTGAGAAAGCAGGGCAAATCCAAAGAAGAAATTGCCAGGAAGATTAATAGCTATCCTATTTCTCACGAACTGAAACTCAAGGTCAAAGACTTTTTACGACAACTTTAAGCATGGCAGTTGTTCAAGACAAACCCCTCAGAACCTTTCTAGCGATTCCCCCTGATTCGGCAGCGTGGGAGTATTTGACCATCTATCATGCGCGTCTGACTGCGCAAGCATGGAGTGGACAGGTACGCTGGGTGAAACCCGAACAGTGGCATTTAACCGTGCGGTTTTTAGGCAATCTATTTCCAACCCAAGTGGAAACTCTAATTGCTTCTTTGAACCAGGAATTGTCGTCTAGCGCCTTGTCCCTAACGCTTACTCAACCTAGTTTTTTCCCGAACCAGCGACGACCGCGCGTGATTGCTTGTTGTGTTCCGACCACAGAGGGATTACAAAACCTGGTGAACTGTATAGAAAACTGTGTGCAAGCTGTGGGTTTACTACCAGAAAAACGACCGTTTCGGGGACACATTACATTGGGCCGTTTGCGAGATAACGCTACGTTGCCAGCCAATATGATTGATGGGGAGCACTGTATTGATTGGCGAGCGAATACGCTAGTGCTTTACCAAAGCACCTTGACTGCCCAAGGTTCCTACTACCAGGAATTGGCGTCGTGGTCGCTAGCGAGTTAAAGCTCCCAGACGTGGTCGGGGTTGGCAAGATTTGCCTGCACTTGTGAGAGTGTTGCTAAATCCTTAAATGGTGTAGTTTGCGCCAGGGTCACTAGGGCTTGCAAGAGAACTGATAACTGCGTGTTATCTCGCTGGGCAATCGCCTGGTCAATTTTGGCAAACAACTCCTGAAAATTGTGGCGGCGTTCGGCAAACGAATGCTCCAGATAACTCAACAGTAATTGGCGTTTGGTTTCAATCTCGGCTAGGACTGCTTTTTCCCAGGTAGCGATTTGTTGGCGGCGTGTGGTTTCCTGTTCACACTTTTGTTGATAGTCTTGGTAAGCCTTGGTCAGGGAATAAACCAGGTTTAGCACTTCCGGTGCCAGCGCCAGGGCATTTCGGGGGGCAAATAGAGGTGGCATCATGGCTTTTCAAACTAGCTTCCTGAACTCATCAGCCGCTGTGCCTGCATTTGTATCTCTCTATCTAAAATTGGTGTGCGTAGCAACTCCACTAGACTCTTGATCAAAAGGGCTGCTTGTTGAAACACGGAGGCATCTCGTTCCAGGTCAAATCCCCTGTCAATTGCCGCTTCGAGTTCATCCAGCGCCTGTTGACTCGAACGATTCAACTGGTTAATAGCTGTCATCACTTCTTGAAGGCGCGGCTGCACACCCGTTTTTAGAAACTGGATGTAAGCGTCAATTTTGGCAATGGCAACCTGCACTTGGGCGTCATATTCTCGCGCTTTGGTCCAGGCCTCTTCGCCCTGACCGGCAAGCATAAAGCCTCCGACTAACAGGGCCGGCCCAATTGTTATCCCCCCTAAAATCGCTGCTCCTAGCGCCATACCGCCGCCACCTGCTGCAAGCGCGCCACCGCCAAACCAGGCAAGTGTAGCATCTGTCGCCGCCGCTCCACTGAGACTGCCGATAGCTGTTCCCGTACTGGCTGTCCCAATCAATGAAGCTAGGGCAAAGGCACTACCCGATGCTGCCGCTGCTGTACTTGCCATAGACCCCAGGGCAACACCTGCTTTGACAAGCTGCTCGGTTGCTTCCATCACACTGTCTTGATAGCGGCGCAACTCTGCTGGGCTGGCACCGTTGAACGCTTGCAGTGTGGCCATGTCGCGCGTTGAAACCTTCTGCCGCAGCTGCTCTGCCAGTTGAACAAAACGCCCCACCGTTTCGCCCATGACCCGCCGCCGCAAAAATTCATGGTCCAGAACCAGGTCACGAATTTCACTTTCACACTGCGCCAATTCTTGTCGTTTCTGGCGATAGCGGCGTTCTGCACCCTGACCCAGTTCCTTGGCCATCTCCAGCTTTTGCCAGCCTTCAATTCCTTTGGCAACTCCCTGCAACGCTGTACCTAGCGCCACAGCTCCCAGTACTACTGGCACAAAAACCATGACCTGTCCTGCTCCAACACCCCTGTTTTACAGGGTAACACTAGGCGCTCTCAAGCAGTTGTTCGCCAGCAAACAATTGCTCAAATTCCTGTTGTAACAAGCTCTTTTCTGTGGTGTAAATCACCTGCTCTTCGGCCACAGCGGTTTGGGCAATGGCCAGTTGGCGTGCAAAGGCCAATTTCTCTTGCACTGGCGGTTGATTTAATAATTGGGTTCTTTGTCGGCGAATAGTATTGCGCTGTTGAATCCTGCGATTGAGCCACTGCAACCACAAGTAACGGACGGTGGGAATCGTCAAAAACAAAATGGCATAGCCCAGCAAAAAGTTATAGATGCCCTGGATAAAGCCCAAGAAACCTGTGGTTTGCGCTTGCACCACTGGGTCAGCCAAAAGTGAACCCAAAACCAAGGAACCCCCCAAGTACAATCCCCCCAGACTCGCTGACAAAGTGTTAGCTCCCCAGCCGGCTTCGTTAAATAGCCAGCGTTTTTCCTCCAGACAGGGAGCCACTTCCTTCTTTGGCCGTCGGGATGCCACCCGTTGCAGGTCGGGGAAGCGATATACCAATCCCCCCTGGGGTGTCACCTCTGGATAACCATTGAATTTCGCTAGCACTGGCAACATGTAGTCTTCCGATTCCAGAGCGCCAGGGGGTATCTCGTCTAAATAGGGCAAAATCTGTTCGCCGACCACCACCCCGTCATGATTGCGAATCACCTGGGCAATCAAGCGCCAGCGTCGCTCCTCCAGGTCATAGTTGGGATTGCCATCGCCAAACAAAAAGGCAAACACATTTTCTAAAAAGCCCCTGCTTTTTTGGGGTTCGGAAGTCTCTTTTACTCGTGGGCGGTCATAGTCATAACTTAACCAGAAAATGTCGAAGGGACTAAACCAAAAACCGCCGCCAAATCCACCGCTCCATTCGCCCCGATAGCCGCCACCTCGTTCGCTGTCACCTTGGCGACCACTGCTGCTGATGACCACCAGCGCCACCCCAATCGCAATAAACACCAAAATAATCGAGATAACTAATACAATTCCAAAGGAAATCCGGATGAGATAGAAAACCAATCGCCAGATTTGCTTCAGGACCTCTCGCAGCCTAGCTGCTAACGAGCGCTGTAATAAAATGGCTCGTAAATTGGGACTGAATTTGTAGAGAATCTCGCCGCTTTCCGAGACTACTAAATGCCCCAGGGTTAAGCTGGCTAAATTGGCGAGTTCGCGGTTGGCAATGGGTAGGGCTAAACCCGTCTCCGCAGCCACATCGGCAACCGTGACCTGGTGATTTAATTTCTCAACAGCAGCGATAACTTTCGGGTTCGGGAGCATTGCTCAACTGGCATTTTCTTTCGGTCATTTTAGCAAAGCCATACCTAGACCGGCCCAAGGCGCACGACGGCCGGAATCGAATTCTGTATAAACTGTAACAGAAACTGGGCTGGGCGCCGCTTGATACTGATCCGGGCAAACAGGCGCGGGCGTGGGCAATGCAACTGACTCCCCAGGAGAAGGACAAGCTTCTAATTTTCACAGCGGCGTTAGTGGCAGAGCGGCGCCGGAGTCGGGGATTAAAATTGAATTACCCAGAAGCGGTGGCGTTGATTACCGCTGCCATCTTAGAGGGAGCGCGGGAAGGCAAAACGGTCGCCCAATTGATGAGTGAAGGCACGCAGATTCTTAAGAAGTCAGATGTCATGGAGGGCGTTGCCGAAATGATCCCAGAAGTACAGGTAGAGGCCACCTTTCCCGATGGCACGAAACTGGTGACTGTCCATCAACCGATCCGAGACTAGCGCAATGATCCCTGGCGAAATCATCACCCCCGACGGCGAGATTGAGTTGAACGCGGGCAGGCCAACGCTCACCATCACCGTTTCCAACCGAGGAGACCGGCCCATTCAGGTGGGTTCCCACTACCACTTCTACGAAGTCAATTCGTTCCTGGAGTTCGACCGGGAAAAAACCAGGGGAATGCGCCTGGACATTCCGGCGGGCACAGCAGTGCGCTTTGAACCAGGCGATACCAAAGAAGTTAGGCTGGTGCCCTACGGCGGCAGTCGCGAAGTTTACGGGTTCAACGCCAAGGTGGAAGGCAAACTATGAGCTATCGCATGAGCCGGCGGGCCTACGCCGATACCTATGGGCCAACAGTAGGAGACCGGGTGCGCCTGGCTGACACGGAACTCTTCATCGAAGTGGAAAAGGATTTCACTATCTACGGGGAGGAGGTGAAATTCGGCGGGGGGAAGGTAATTCGGGATGGCATGGGACAATCGCCCATCTCTCGCGGTGCTGGGGCGATGGACACGGTGATCACCAACGCCCTCATCCTCGACTGGTGGGGGATTGTCAAGGCGGATGTGGGAATTAAAGACGGTAAGATTGCCGCCATCGGTAAGGCCGGTAACCCTTACACCCAAGATGGGGTGACCATCATCATTGGGCCAGGGACGGAAATTATTGCTGGGGAAGGCTTGATCCTGACCGCCGGAGGCATTGATACCCACATTCATTTCATCTGTCCTCAACAAATTGAAGTGGCTTTGGCTGCGGGTATCACCACTATGATTGGCGGCGGCACGGGACCGGCAGTGGGAACCTGCGCCACCACCTGCACCCCTGGACCTTGGCATATCTACCGTATGTTGGAGGCCGCCGATGGCTTTCCCATCAACCTAGGGTTTTTGGGCAAGGGCAACAGCGCCAAACCAGAAGGACTGCGGGAACAAATCCGGGCGGGCGCCATTGGTCTGAAACTCCATGAGGATTGGGGAACGACCCCCGCCGCTATTGATGTGTGCTTGAGCGTGGCCGAAGAGTTTGACGTGCAGGTGGCGATTCACACTGACACCTTGAACGAGGCGGGCTTTGTGGAGGATACGATTCGGGCCTTCAAGGGGCGGGTGATTCACACCTACCACACCGAGGGCGCTGGCGGAGGACATGCACCCGACATCATCAAAGTCTGTGGCGAACCAAACGTTTTACCCTCTTCGACTAACCCCACCCGTCCCTACACCGTCAACACCCTGGAAGAGCATCTGGATATGTTGATGGTGTGCCACCACCTAGACCCCAACATTCCGGAAGATGTGGCCTTTGCCGAATCCCGCATCCGCCGCGAAACCATTGCCGCTGAGGACATCCTGCACGACATGGGGGCGCTGAGCATCATTTCTTCCGACTCCCAAGCGATGGGCCGGGTGGGGGAAGTGATCATTCGCACCTGGCAGACCGCCCACAAGATGAAGGTGCAGCGAGGACCGTTGCCGGAAGAGGAGCGGGCTGACAACTTCCGGGCGCGGCGCTACGTGGCCAAATACACCATTAACCCCGCTATCACCCACGGCATTGCCCGTTATGTGGGGTCGGTGGAGGTGGGAAAATTTGCCGACCTGTGTCTCTGGAAACCGGCGTTTTTTGGGGTCAAACCGGAAATGGTGCTCAAAGCGGGTGCGATTGTCTGGAGCCAGATGGGCGATGCCAACGCCAGCATCCCCACCCCCCAACCGGTGCATATGCGGCCCATGTTCGCCAGTTTCGGTCGCTGCAGCTACAGCACGTCGTTTACGTTTGTCTCCAAAGTGGCCCTGGAGGAGGGCGTTCCCCAGCAGTTGGGCCTGCAAAAGCGGGTGTTGCCAGTAGAAAACATCCGCCGTTTGAGCAAGAAGGATTTAAAGCTCAACGACGCGCTCCCCCACATCGAGGTGGACCCCGAAACCTACATCGTGCGAGCAAATGGAGAAGTCCTGACCTGCGAGCCAGCCAAGGAACTACCCATGGCCCAGCGGTACTTCCTCTTTTAGTTGCCAGACGCGGGGGAGACAGGCGGGCCGGTGAGCATACTCCTGCCGCAGTGCCTGCCACAGAGATATGAAATAGTGTTTGCACTCGGCGGTGGACCTGCCCCGATACCGGCCCATCAGGCCCTTGAGCAAACGGGTCAGCGCTATCTCACCGGCACACGTCGCCAGCAACTCGCGCAACTCGCCCACTCTTTCTTCCCTCACGTCCCAGCCCACCAGCCAAAACGTGCCTACCACCGGTTGACCCGCCAGGGCGTTGGGGCTGTCTAAAAACTCCGGCGTCCCCCGCAAAAACTGCCGGTCAATCCACAGGGGTTGGTCCTGGCACCAGATTTCGGTGTAACTCCGCCAGGTGCCCCCCAGGAAGCGTTCTCCCCGCGCTGTCCGTCCGAAGCGGTAAATCTCCCAGCCACAACAGAGAGCGGTCGGATGCAACTCAATCCGAAGGTGCTGGTGGAACTGGGCGCCAGCAAACAGGATGGTTTCCTGGGGAAACAGCTCCAAAATTGCCTGGGCCTCCACCCGCCAGTGGCTCTTGCTCACCTGCCGGACTTCAGGCGACAGGCTGCGATAAACCTTGCCGGCGGTGGCAGTGGTCCAGCACACCCTAGTTCCTGCTTGCAAATGCCCCCGGAGCCAGAGTTGGTCGCCACCCACCATCCCCCCACCGAGTTGCAGCGCCACTGTATGGCACCAGTCGCGGCCTTCGGGGTAAAACGGGCGCTGGAGTTGCCAGGGCGTGGTCACGTAGGCGGACGTTAAAACGGTGGCTTCCTCCTGGCGGCTCCAAGTTGCGATGAGTTCCCCCTGCCAGTAACCCACCCTCAGCTCCGAAACAGACGGCTGTATTGGGTCTCATGGTACATGCTGGCTAGTCCTAGGCCAATCGTGCAGCTTTCTAGCTCACCGGCTTCCCTCGTGAGCACGTCGCTTTGCTCCTGGATGAGCGCATGCAACCGAAAGAGCATTTTTTGTCCTTCAGTCTGGCCTATCGGAATGGTGCGAATGCCGGCGCTGATGATATTGGCCGTCCAACTAAACAGATAAATCTTGAGACTGTCTGCCAGGGAAATGCCCCACTGGTAAGCTGTGATGGCAAAGGCCACCCCATAGTTGCAGGGCTGTATCGGAGTCGTGAGCCAAGACGGGAACAGGTCCATGTCCTTGAGCAGTTTGATGAGCGCATTGCCCATTTGCCAGCTTTGATACCGCAGCTCTTCCGTATCCCGTTGCGCCGATAGCCACTGGTTCCAATAGGCCAAGGCAGTAGGGTCCGCCTGCTCCATCACCCCATACAGCCGCCGGACCACCCGCGCGTCTAACTGCACGGAGCCATACTGCAACTCGTGGCGCAGCCACTGTTCCAAGTCTGTGGCGCTGCGGATCACGCCCCGCTCCACCAGCCATTCAATCCCTTCCGAATAGCTATAGGCCCCGACAGGGAGCGCCGGGCTGGCCAGTTGCAGAATCGCTAGCAGATTCGTACCGCTCAATGGTGATGATAAGCGCCAGTTTCCGGGTAAAAGGGCACTATCTCCTCTATCACCGATAATCCCATCTCCCGCAACATATCGGCTAGGACTGGGTCAGGGGCAAGCCGCAACCATTGTTCGCTGAGCTGTAGCGGCACATGGCGGTTGCCCAGGTGATACGCCGCCCGCAACAGCAGCAGAGGATGGCTAGCCGTCACCGTGAGTACCCGCTCCGGTCGCGCTGTCACCTGCAACACCCAATTGCGCGCCGGCACATGCAACAAATCCTCATCCTGAAGATAAACGCCCCGTGGCAGCTCCAAATAAACCTCTTCCCCTTGGGGGTCTGGCCAACTCAAAAGGCGCT
>JANWVM010000041.1 GCA_025056115.1 Gloeomargarita sp. SKYG116 | reverse complement strand
TCGACGTCGTTGTGGAGATAACTCAAAGGGGCGCTCGGTAAAATCGCCACACCCCGACCCAAAACGCTCAAAAACTTACGACGGCGTTCGGCGTACTCACTGGCGGGGATAGGGGGATATAAACCAACCGGTGTCGTCACCATCGCTAGCGGCGGGGTTGTGGACGGGGTGCAGGTGTTGTAACGGGTGTAGGGAAATTGTAGCTAAACAAATGAATCAATGACCCCTGCTTGGGTAAATCGCCAGGACGAATCGTCACCTGGTCCCCCAACCGGCGCACAGGGATATTGCCCATCAAGGCCAAAAAGTCCTCCACCGGGAATAAGTCGCACTGGTCATCGGCGGCAGCCGTGCGAAAATGGGTCGGCACGATAATTTTGGGATTCAGGGCTTGCACCGCTTCGGCGGCTTCCTTGGGGTTGTAGGCCTTGTCTCGCCCCCCCACCGGCACAAACAACACATCGGGATTGCCGAACAAAATTCGCTGCTCAACGCTGACGGGCGTGGCAATACCCCCCAAATGCAAAAACCGAATTCCCCCTTGCGTCCAGCGCCAGCAGATATTCGCGCCAAATCGCCGTCCTCCCAGGCGGTCGCTGAAGGTTTGAAACCCAGAGACCTTGAAATTGTTGGGCAGTTCGTAGTCTCCGGGCGTGGCTAGCACCCGGGGGTCGCCCGGCAAGTCAATCGCATACCCCGTATCCAGCAGCAAACTACTCACCAGCACCAAATCGGCAGGCACCCGGGGTGGCCGATACCCCTGCGTACAACCAATGGGGCGAAACGGGTTGACCAGCAGCCGCAATCCCCCCCCTGTGAACAAAAAACACATGTGCCCCAAAAATTGAATCGTCACGCCCGCCGGTGCTCCCTGTGCCAAGACGCGCCCAGCCGCCAGCAATGTCCCCGCGCCAATTAACATGTCCCGTCGTTTCATGCGCAATTCCCGTTCACATCGCCCTTCAGCGTACCGCACTTTGAAGAAGTCTTTATCCCACCGGCAGTTCCCCGAACCGGCAGCGTGATTGTTAAAATTGTTGAAAGTCTGTGAACGCTTATGACAACAGCTCCTGTTCTCGCACCGTTTACCGTACCGGCAACCGCTACCGAACCGAGTGAACCGGTTGTGGCGATTGCGCATCTGGAACACGCCTACGGGGAAGGGGAGTTGCGCAAGCAAATTCTCTTTGACATTAATCTCACGATTCGGGAAGGGGAAATCGTGCTGCTGACCGGACCGTCGGGGTCAGGGAAAACCACTTTGTTGACCTTGATTGGTTGTTTGCGGTCGGTACAAAAAGGGAGTCTCAAGGTGTTTGGGCAGGAGCTAAACGGCGCGAGTAAGGCTACCTTAACCCAGTTACGGCGGCGGATTGGCTATATTTTTCAGGCGCACAACCTGCTGCAATTTCTCACCGCCCGCCAAAACGTGCAAATGGCTTTGGAATTGCACCCCCATATCCCGCCGGCGAAAGCCAAAGCCATGGCGGAAGCGATGCTGGCGCAGGTGGGTCTGGCCGACAAGTGCAACAGCTACCCCCACGACCTGTCTGGCGGCCAAAGGCAACGGGTGGCGATTGCACGGGCGCTGGCGGCCCATCCCCGGCTGATCTTGGCAGACGAACCGACGGCCTCCCTTGACAGCAAAACCGGGCGGGAGGTGGTGGACCTGATGCAACGCCTGGCAAAGGAACAGGGCGCTGCGATTCTGCTGGTCACGCACGACCACCGGATTCTGGACATTGCGGACCGGATTGTGCATCTGGAAGACGGTCATCTGGTGCAGGACCGGCTGTGTTGAGTCGCGCCCACAAGGCCGCATAAATCTCCGGGGGGACGGGCGCTTTCAGGGCCTTGCCCAGGCGATTTTTTTGTTGCGCGTACTGCAGGCACTCCCGCTTGGGGCACAGGTAGGCGGAGCGGCCCATCCCCTGGTCGAGCACCACCCGATGCGACGGATGCAGCCGCACCACCCGCCAGAACTGTTCTCGCGGCCCTACTGTCCGGCAACTGAGACAGCGTCGCCAACCGGGTGGCATCGGCTAATCGGCTGCGTGTTCGCGCTGGCGTTCCCGCTCGGCAATGATTTCCTGAATCCGGGCATCTTCCGCGGCTGCATCGTACTTGTTTTTGTCTTTGATATCAATCTTCCAGCCCGTCAACCGCGCCGCCAGCCGGACATTTTGCCCTTCTTTGCCGATGGCTAAGCTCAACTGCTTTTCATCCACCAGCACGTGGGCTTGGCGGCCATCCGGGTCCACCAGGCGCACCGCTTCGACCTGGGCGGGACTCAAGGCGTTGGCAATGTACGTCGCCGGGTCGGGAGACCACCGCACCACGTCAATTTTTTCGCCCCGCAGTTCGTTGACCACCGCCTGAATCCGCGACCCCCGCGCCCCAATGCACGCGCCCACCGGGTCCACATCTCGGTCCAGGGTATCAACAGCAATCTTGGTGCGCGGCCCTACTTTCGGCGTGGGGGGATTGGCTTCCCGCGCTACCGCCACGATCCGCACAATTTCGTCCTCCATCTCCGGCACTTCGTTGGCAAACAGGTACACCACCAGGCCGGCGTCTGCCCGCGAGACCACCAGTTGGGGACCCTTGTGGGGGCCTGTATGCACCTGCTTCAGGTAGAACTTGTAGGTGGCGCCGGGGCGGTAATTGTCGTTCGGCAATTGTTCTTTCTTGGGCAGTTCGGCTTCTACTTCGGTTTGGTTGTAACCGCTGGTCACACCGACAATCCATGACCCCCGTTCAAACCGGAGAATCCGCCCCGACAACACCGTGCCTTCCAAGTCCTGGAATTCTTCCTGAATTAGGCGGCGTTTGAGTTCTCGCAGCAGTTGGTGAAACACCTGTTTGGTCTGCATCGCCGCCATGCGTCCCAATTCGCGCCGGTCGTCGGGCGACACATCCAGCACCACCGTACCCCCCACCTGGGCTTCGGGGATAAACGGTTTGACTTCCGCCAGCGCCACCTCGTGGTCCGGGTCTTTTACTTCCTCCACAATCGTCTTTTCCGCGAGGATGCGAAACCCGCCCTCCTCCAAGTCCAGCTCCACATCAAAGTTGCGGAAATAGTCATCGCTGAACTCTCGCTTGTTCAACTCCTTGGCCCGCCGGTGTTTTTCATATCCCTTCAGCAGCGCTTCCCGGAGCGCCTCCTGCAACTCGGCTTTGGGCAGATTGTGCGTGCGACTGATCTCGTCAATCAGTTCCTTCAGATTCGGCAAGTTAATGATGGACATAGACACTATTCAATTGGGTTTCGGTATCGAGCTAGTCATCCTGGTCATCGGTGGTCAGCATCACCCGCGCCACCCATGCCCGCAACAAACGCACTGTGCGTCCCCGCTGGTTCAGGAGCACCGCTTCGGCATCCCGGCGCAGCAACCGTCCCCGCCACTCTCGCCGGCCCCGATAGGGTGTGTGCAACTCCACCCGCACTGCGAACCCCTGAAACACCTGGAAGTCCCGGTCGGTCACCAGTTCCTCCCCGACACCAGGGCTGGACACCTCCAGAATGTAAGTATCGGGAAACCAGTCCACCGCGTCCAGGGCCGGCGACAAGGCTTCGGTCATGCGCTCGCAATCCGCCAAACCCGTGTCCTGATGGGGATGACGAATATCAATCCGCAATACCGGCGGCACCTGATCGGTGTGAAACGAGGCACCCACTACTTCCAGGCCCAAGGACGCTCCAATCGGCCGGGCCAATGCCAAAACCTGCGGGACAACCGGATGGGTCATAGCACAGCTTTCTCTATGATAGCATCATTGCTGCCAGGCATTCCCCACAACGGCATCGCCATCTCCACCAGGGCGGTTGGGAATAAGCACGGATCATCATAACCGACTCGCAATAGAGTCAACCCCCGCGCCGGCGCTGCGTATTTCACCTCCTCTCGCCGCTTTTGTTGCCACAGAGCCGTAAATTCTGCCACCGACCGCCAGCCCCGGCCCACCTCTACCAGCATGCCCACCAGCAGTCGCATCATCCCATACAAAAAGGCATTGGCCTGCACCTCGATATAGACCCAGGCATCTTGCCGCCAGCAGGCTACGTCCTGCACCTCCACCCAGGAATGGTCCCGCCCCGAATTGCTGCGGTGAAACGCCTGCAAATCCTGATGTCCTACCAAGGGTTCCAAAGCCGCTCGCATCCGTTCCACGTCCAACGGCGCGTAGTAATAGTGCCAGCAAAAGGGCGCGGTAAACAGATTGTTCTGCCGTTCGGTGTACAGGCAATACCGATACCGGCGCCAGCGAGCCGAAAACCGGGCATGCCACTGCGCCGGCACCGCTACACTCGCCCGCACCAGCACATCCGGGGGCAACCGCCCATTGAGAACCACTGCCCACCGCTCCGGAGGGAGCCAAGCCGGCGCATCAAAATGGGCTACCTGACCCGCCGCATGCACCCCCGTATCTGTCCGCCCGGCGCCGATGACCTGTACAGGCTGTCCCGTAATTTGAGCAATCGTTTCCTCTAAGACTCCCTGTACAGTGCGTTGACCTGGTTGGGACTGCCAGCCATGGAAATGCGTACCAACGTACTGCAACAGGAGCGCGACCCTGGGCAACGCTAAACCAGTTCAATAATCGCCATCTCTGCGTTGTCGCCCCGGCGAGGGATGGTGCGGATGATGCGGGTATAGCCCCCAGGCCGGTTGCCATAGCGTTCGGGAGCCTCCGCAAACAGGGCGTGGACTAGTTGTTTGTCGTAGATGTACCCCAAAGCCCGCCGCCGCGCCGCCAGGGACCCGTCTTTGGCCAAGGTAATCATCCGGTCCACTTCCGCCCGCACTGCTTTCGCCCGCGCCTTGGTGGTGGTAATGCGCCCGTAACGGAGCAACGCCGTCGTCAACGCCCGCAACAGCGCTTTGCGTTGGTCTGCCGGTTTACTCAGCCGGGGAATGCGTTTGCCATGCCGCATCGTCTGTGCGCCTCCTTACGCCTTCTCCTTCGGTAACACAATGCCCAACCGGTTTTGCAATGCCTCGATCACCTCTTCCGCCGACTTCTGGCCGAAGTTTTTGATCTCCAGCAGCTCCTCCTGGCTGTAGTTGAGCAAATCGGCTACCGTATGAATCTGCGCCCGTTTCAGACAGTTGTAAGCCCGCACCGACAATTGCAGCTCTTCGATAGGAATCTGACCAATCTTGTCCTCTTCAGAGGCTTGGGCGCTGTCGGTCGGTTCCAACCCTGTAATGGTGCGTAACGGCGAGAACAGGTCCACCAGAATGCTGGCTGCCTGGCTCACCGCCTCCTTGGGGCTGATGCTCCCGTCCGTTGTGACTTCCAGGATCAGCCGGTCCTGCAACGTCCCATCGTCACCCCGGAACTCCTCCACCTGCCAGTTCACCCGTCGCACCGGCATAAACACCGCGTCAATCTGGAGAAAATCCACCGAGGTGCTGTCCTTGTGGCTGCCATCCACCAGGCGATAACCCCGTCCCCGTTCGATGTAAAACTCCATCTCTAAGGTGTGGCCCTCTGCCAGCGTGGCGATGTACTGGGTGGGATGCACCACTTCCACGGATGGCGGCAATTTGAGATGCCCGGCTGTGATAATCATCGGCCCCTGGACGCGCTCCAAACGCCCCAGTTGCCGTTCCGGGCTGTAGCTGCGCAGCACGACCTCCTTCAAATTCAACATCAATTCCAGGACATCCTCGCGCACCCCCGGCACTGTGGAAAACTCGTGCGTGACCCCCTCAATGTGCACTGCCGTGATCGCTGCCCCTTCCAAATCCCCCAGCAGCACCCGCCGCAGTGCATTGCCCACGGTCGTCCCTTGACCTTGGTGCAGGGGTTCCAAAACAAAGCGGCCGTATTGCTGTTGCCCTGACGTTTCGACAACTTCGACTCTGAACTGCGCCATAGCACCCTCCCGATGGGTCAAAAACCTATACCCGCCGTCGCTTGGGGGGACGACAACCGTTGTGGGGAATGGGCGTCACGTCCCGAATCAGGGTAATTTCCAAACCGGCGGCTTGCAACGCCCGAATCGCCGTCTCCCGTCCCGAACCCGGCCCCGACACCATCACTTCTACCTGCCGCATCCCATGTTCCATCGCCTGCCGGGCCGCATTCTCACTCGCCATCTGAGCGGCAAAGGGCGTTCCTTTTTTGGCCCCCTTAAACCCGCTGGCCCCGGCTGACGACCAGGCGATCACATCCCCCTTGGGGTCCGTGATGGTCACAATCGTGTTGTTGAACGTGGACTGGATATGGGCAATCCCGTTGGGCACATTCTTCTTTTGCTTGCGAGCGCTTCCCTTTTTCTGCGGTGCCATAGATTACGACTCCCAAAAACTGTCCAATGACGATTACTTCTTCGCCGTCGCCTTCTTCTTACCAGCCACCGTCTTGCGCACCCCTTTACGTGTGCGGGCATTGGTGCGTGTCCGTTGACCCCGTACCGGCAACCCCAGCCGATGCCGCCGCCCTCGGTAACAGCCGATGTCCATCAGCCGCTTGATATTCATGGCCTCAATCCGGCGCAGGTCCCCTTCCACCTGGTAGTTTTGCTCAATGTATTCCCGCAGCGCCGCCACCTGCTGGTCGGTCAAGTCCTTCACCCGGATGTCCGGATTGATCCCGGTCGCCGCCAAAATCTCCCGTGACCGGGTCAGCCCAATCCCATAGATGTAGGTCAGGGCAACCTCTACTCGCTTGTCTCGCGGAATATCTACGCCAGCAATCCGTGCCACCTGCCCCTCGCAAAACGCACTACCCTTGCCGTTGCTTGTGCTTGGGGTTCACACAGATGACCATGACCCGCCCCTTCCGGCGAATGACCCGGCACTTCTCGCACATCCGCCGTACGGACGCTCGCACTTTCATGACCCCTTACCCAAAAGCCACAGCAAAATCATAATCCTACGGGCAAGGTGGGTATTTGTCAAGAGGGGTCACTTTTTCTTCAGCCGGAACGTAATGCGGCCTTTGGTCAAGTCGTAAGGGGTCAGTTCGACTTTCACCCGGTCGCCTGGCAAGATTTTGATGTAATTACGCCGGATTTTGCCGGAGATGTGGGCTAGCACATTGAACCCGTTGTCCAAGTCCACCCGGAACATGGCGTTGGGCAAGGACTCGGTTACCGTACCTTCCATCTCAATCAGGTCTTGTTTAGACAAGCAGTCTCGCCTCCCTCTGCAAGAATTACCTATCTATAGCCTATCAGGTCGCTGCCAAATGTGCCTGAATCTGGGCCGTCACCTGGGGAATAGGCTGGGTACCGTCAATACGAATCACCCGTTGACCATAAAAATCAAGCAGGGGCTGGGTTTTGCTGTAGTACTCCTGCAAACGATTTTGAATCACCTCTGGTGTGTCATCGGCCCGGTTTTGTTCCTTGGCGCGTTGCAGCAATCGGGGTAGTAACACTTCCTCCGGCACCTCCAGATTGATGATAGCGTCGCAGGGTTGACCCAAACGCGCCAGCAGTTCATCCAAGGCTTCCGCCTGGGGCACAGTGCGGGGAAACCCATCTAAAATCCAACCAGCCTGGGCATCTGGTGCTGCTAGTCGCTCCTCCATGACCCGAATCACTACCGCATCCGGCACCAATTTCCCCGCATCGCTGTAACTTTTGACCTCCTGCCCTAGGGGCGTCCCCCGGCGAATATGGTCCCGGAAAATATCCCCCGGCGCCAGGCGCGGCACCCCCCACATCTGGGACAGAATTTCTCCTTGCGTGCCTTTACCGGAACCCGGCGCACCCATCAAAATCACTCGTGGCATGCATCTCCCTCGACAAAACCAGCGATTTTCTACTGTACTACTGTTTCACCATCCCTTCGTAACGCTGGGAGATGACAAACGTTTGAATTTGCTTGGCCGTATCAATCGCCACCCCCACGATGATCAACAACGATGTAGCCCCAAACCCTTGGAAGGTTGTCACCCGCGTGGCGCTTTCAACAGCAGTCGGGAGAATGGCGACCAACCCCAGAAAAATCGCCCCCAGAAATGTCAACCGGTTCAGTACTTTTTCCAGGTATTCACTGGTGGCTTTCCCAGGGCGAATCCCAGGGATGGTCGAACCCATTTTTTTCAAATTCTGGGCCATGTCCACCGGGTTCAGGATCAAGCTGGTGTAGAAATAACTGAACATCAAAATGAGGGCCAAGTAAAAGAGCACGTACAACAATGGCGTTGGCCCGGTAGGAGATAGATACGTGGCAATCTGCACCAGCACCGGATTACCAGTGAATTGCGCCAGGGAAGCAGGCAACACCAGCATGGCCGATGCGAAGATGATGGGCATCACATTCCCCTGGTTCAGCCGCAGGGGGAGATAGCTCTGTTGCTCCCGGTAAAACTTGCGTCCCACTTGCCGCCGCGCCGAAACGATGGGAATCCGCCGCACCCCTTCTTGCACAAACACGATGCCCACAATCATGGCCAAAAACGACAGCACCAAAACAATCACGCTACCGATATTGCCGCCGCTTTTGACCCACTCAATCGTGCGGTTAATCGAAACCGGCAAGCCCGATACAATCCCCACAAAAATGAGCAGCGACGCCCCGTTGCCAATCCCCCGTTCAGTGATTAATTCCGATAACCACATCACAAACATGGAACCGGCTGTCAGTACCAGGGCCGTTTTGATGACAAACGCCGGTCCGAAATTATAGGCAAAGGGACGCACCCAGGTGCTGGCCAGCAAGGTACTTTGGAGGATGGCCCAACCCAAGGCTACGTAACGAGTAATCTGGGAAATTTTCCGCCGCCCGGCTTCCCCCTCTTCTTTTTGCAAGCGTTCGAGCGCGGGAATGGCCGCCGCCAGAATTTGCAGGATGATAGAGGCATTGATATAGGGCAAAATCCCCAGGGCAAAAATCCCCAGCGTGGACAAGCCCCCCCCAGCAAAAATATCGAGAAAACCAATCACAGGGTTACGGGCAATGCTCTCAGCGAAGGCTTGCCGGTCAATTCCTGGTACGGGAATGAAAATACCCAGTCGGGCGAGAATCAGAATGCCTAACGTGACCAAAACCCGTCCCCGCAGACCAGCGGCTTGCGCCATTTGGGCAAATGTTTCCTGAGCGGTGGGGGTCCTACCCCGAGTGACATCCATAGGATAAGTCGTAATTTTTGGTACAAAGACTAAGTTAAAATTCTACTAGAAAATAGTCTCCATCGTGATGGCCAGTTTATGATGCTCGTAGATTCGCTGGCCGGTTTGCCTTGGTTGCTGCTAGATGATGCCCTCAAGTCCTGGTTGCGGGAGGATGTGGGGCGAGGTGACCAAACAACATTAGGATTGGGAGTCCAGAGCTGGAGCGAAGGGGTTTGGCTGGCAAAAGCACCAGGAATCATCGCTGGCTTGCCGGTGGCGGCGCGGTTGTTTTACTGGATTGACCCGCGGGTAGAATTTCTGCCCCAGGTGCCTGAAGGTGGTGCGGTAACGGCTGGGCAGGTGGTCGCGCTGGTGCAAGGACCCACGACCGCGCTGTTGATGGGGGAACGAGTGGCTTTGAATATCGTGATGCGCCTGAGCGGGATTGCCACCCTCACCCGGCAATATGTGGAGCGGTTGCAGGGCACAGGGGTACAGGTCGTCGATACCCGCAAAACCACGCCTGGGTTGCGCTTACTAGAAAAATACGCGATTCGGGTTGGGGGTGGGATGAATCACCGGCTAGGACTAGACGACGCCGTGCTGGTCAAAGAAAATCACATTGCGGCAGCCGGTGGAATTCGCCAAGCGGTCGCCGCCATTCGCCAGCACACGCCCCATCCTCTGGGGTTGGAAATCGAAGTGGAACATCTTGACCAAATCCCAGAGGCGCTTGCGTGTGAACCCCAGCGAATTTTACTGGACAATATGACGCCCGAACAACTCCAACAAGCGGTGCAATTGATCCGCCAGAGCCATCCCCACGTCAAGATTGAGGCTTCCGGGAATGTCACGCTGGATAACTTACCGGCAATTGCGGCAACCGGCGTGGATTACATTGCCACGAGCGCACCCATCACCCAAGCGCGCTGGTTGGATTTGAGCATGCGGATTAAAGGAACCATCCGGCCTTCAGAGAACCTTGCCTAAATCCAACTCCAGCCCCGGCAGCACTGCTTCGCCAGATAGAGGTACGTCAAAGGTTTGGGTCGTGACCTCACAGCGGGGACGGTAGATGTCAACGGTTTGGCGCGCTGGGATAATCAACCATCCCAACCGGCAGCCATTCTCCAGATACTCCCACATCTTGTTGCGGACAAAGACCAGTTCGTCTGACGGTGAGACCAGTTCAATCACAAAATCGGGGCATAGGGGCACAAATCCGGCTTTTTCCTCGGGCATTAAACCTTCCCACCGCTCCCGGCGCACCCAGGCCACATCCGGCGAGCGAATGGCGCCATTGGGTAATCGAAACCCCGTTGACGAATCAAAAACGACCCCTAGCTGGGTTGTTTCATTCCACCACTCAATCCGACTGATTAAACGCGCATTTTGCCTGCCCGATTCGCCACCAGTCGGGGGCATCGCTATCACTTCGCCAGCGGCGGTCCGTTCCAAACGCACATCGGGATTGGCTTGGACTAACTCGGTAAACTGCTGCTCGCTCAGCCGCCAATCCCTGGGAAGATAAACCGGCGCTTGCGTAACCATCCCCTTTAGAAATTGACGGGTTTTGACCTCAATTGTAGCGTTTGACTGTTATCGCCAATGCAGCGGGATTTGCTAGGATAACGGACGTGGTGTTACCCGACGGTCATCGCTATGACGACACTGTTGCAATCCTCCGCCTTGATGCCCACCTATAACCGGTTTCCGGTGCGGTTGGTGCGAGGACAGGGATGCCGGGTATGGGATGACCAGGGTCGGGAGTACTTGGACTTTGTTGCCGGGATTGCCACCTGTACGTTGGGGCACGCCCATCCCCGACTGGTGCAGGCCATCAGCGACCAAATTCAACAGTTGCACCACGTGTCCAACCTGTACCACATTCCCCTGCAAGAGGAACTGGCGGCGTTTTTGACTCAACATTCCTGCGCTGACCAAGTGTTTTTTGCCAATTCTGGCGCTGAAGCCAATGAGGGAGCCATTAAACTGGCCCGCAAGTACGCCCATGTGGTCAGGGGGTACACGCATCCAGTCATTGTGACAGCCCAGGCGAGTTTTCACGGGCGGACGCTGGCGACGCTGACGGCTACGGGGCAACCCAAGTATCAACAGCATTTTGACCCATTGGTGCCGGGGTTTGTCTATGTCCCCTACAACGACCTGGCAGCATTGACCCGCACAGTGCTGGAACTGGAGGAGGTGGCGGCAATTTTACTAGAACCGCTCCAGGGAGAAGGGGGAGTGCGCCCAGGGGAACGAGACTATTTTCAGGGTGTGCGCCAGTTGTGCGATGAACGGGGGATTTTACTCATCCTGGACGAAGTGCAAACGGGCATGGGGCGCACCGGCTACTGGTGGGGACACGAGTATCTGGGGATTGAACCGGATATTTTTTCTGCGGCTAAGGGGCTGGGCGGTGGGATTCCCATCGGAGCGGTGTTATGTAAAGAGCCGTACAGTGTCTTTCAGCCAGGCGACCACGCCAGCACCTACGGGGGCAATCCCCTCGCCTGCCGAGCAGCGTTGACTGTGTGCCAAGTGATTGCGGAGGAAGGCTTGCTGGAAAATGTCCGCCAGCGGGGCGAGCAGTTGCGCCGGGGACTCCAAGCCTTGGTCGCTACCTATCCTGAGCTTTTCCAGGAAGCGCGGGGGTGGGGACTGATTCAGGGCTTGGTGCTCCATCCCAACAGTCCCTGGCAAGCGGCAGAGGTGGTGCAACGGGCGCTCGCAAAAGGATTACTACTGGTGCCGGCTGGACCACAGGTGTTACGGTTTGTCCCGCCTTTGATCGTGACGGCTGCCGAAGTTGATGAGGCGCTGGAACGCTTGGCTGCTGCCCTAGCCGACGGGTAGGGTTTGGTTTTGGGCCTGATAGTCGCGTACTATCTGGTAAAACTCTTCGCCTTCGATGGTCTCTTGCTCCAGTAGCCGTTCCACCAGTTGGTCCATCAGGGGACGGTGGGCGCGGAGTAATTGCCGGGCTTGCTGGTAGGCCTGTTGAATCATCCGGCGGACCAGTTCATCGACCCGCTGGGCTAATTCATCCGAATAGTTGGGCCGTTGCCACCAGTCGGTCGGTTCATCCAGAGCCACTAAGCCCAGTTCCGACATCCCGTAGCGGGTCACCATCTCCCGAGCCAACTGGGTGACCACTTGCAGGTCGTTGCTGGCCCCCACGGTGACTTCACTTTCACCAAACACTTCCGCTTCTGCTGCCCGTCCCCCGAGCGTTAGCACCATTTGGCTGTATAACCACGCCCGGGTGTAGAGACCACTATCCACGCGTTCTTCGTTGAAAATTTGTTGACTGAAGCCGCCAATGCCGCCAGAGCGGGGAATGATGGTCACTTTATTGAGAGGGTCAGTGTGGGGTAAAAGTGCAATCAGCAGCGCATGACCCACCTCGTGATAGGCAATGAGGCGTTTTTTCTTGCCATCCATCAGGGGATTAAGTGTCAAGCCAATGGTGATCCGGTCAATCGCATCTTCAATTTCTACAGGCGTGATGGCTTCTTTGCGTCGCCGGGCGGTGAGAATTGCAGCTTCGTTCAGAAGATTGGCCAGCGCTGCCCCCGAAAATCCCGGTGTACGGCGAGCCACTGTTTCCAAGGACACCTCCGGGGATAGTTTTTTATCCCGCGCATGCACCCGCAAAATGGCCAGCCGCCCTTGAAAAGTAGGTAAATCCACAAACACCTGCCGGTCAAATCGCCCTGGTCGCAGCAAGGCGCTGTCTAGAACATCGGGCCGGTTCGTGGCTGCAATCACAATCACACCTGTGTTCCCCTCAAAACCGTCCATCTCGGTCAGCAATTGGTTGAGGGTCTGTTCCCGCTCGTCGTTGCCGCCACCAATGCCAATGCCCCGTTGCCGCCCCACCGCGTCAATTTCGTCAATAAACACAATGCAAGGAGCTTGTTCTTTGGCCTTGCGGAACAAATCGCGCACGCGGGAGGCCCCCACCCCCACGAACAGTTCCACAAATTCTGAACCCGAAATACTTAAAAAGGGCACCCCCGCTTCCCCAGCAATGGCTTTGGCTAGCAAGGTTTTCCCTGTCCCTGGCGGCCCGATGAGCAATACACCACGGGGAATCCGCGCCCCCACGGCAGTAAACCGGTCAGGATATTTGAGAAAGGTGACGATTTCCTGCAATTCTTCCTTGGCTTCTTCAATGCCAGCCACGTCGTCGAATTTCACCCCAGTTTTGGCCGCCATCTGGAACCGCGCCCGTGTTTGCCCAAAGCTCAACGCTTGTCCTGGCCCGCCTGGCGCATTGCTCAATCGCCGCAACAAAGCAATCACTAGCAGTAGCAGGACCAGACCCACCAGCAAATTGGCTAGTAAGCCCATCAAGGCATCGTTGGCTGGCTGGTCTACCACGGTCAATTTCACGCGGGCTTGCCGCACCTGCCGGAGTAATTCCGGGTTTTGGTCGAATAGTTGCACCTCTAGGGGTGGTTCGTTGGCAGGCCGGTTCTTCAGCCGCACCCGCGCCACTTGCCGCTGCCGGTAAACGGCAATTTCCTCCACCTGATTCTGCTGAATTTTGCGCAGGAGTTCGGTATAGCTCAACTGCAGTTGACTAGATTGCCGTAGCTGCGCCTGGGCTGGTGTTGTGGTTGTGAGAGTCAAACCCAAAACCGCTGCCAAAAGCCAAGAGCGCTTCGGCAGAACGCGTCGCAGTACGGCCATATTCCCTCTACGTGCTGACTCCTACTTCTATATCCTACCGTCTCCCGCTTGGAGCATGGCCGGAAGAATGATGAGATGCCGGTCGGTCCCCCAGGTCACCCACTGTTGTTGCTGGAAGCGTCCTAGCAAGCGAGTGCAGGTGACGCGACTCGTACCAATGGCATTGGCCAGATTTTGATGGGTCAGTCGCACGCTCAACCGCACTCCCCGGTCCACCGGTTGCCCTACTTCCTGCATCAATAACAGCAACAAATGCCGCAAACGGTCTTCCACCCGCCGTTGTCCTACAGCAATGGTCAAAAGCGCCTCCGTCTGTTGTAACCGCCGCATCAGCGAAAACAAAACTGCCTGCGCCAAGAGACCCGACCGTTCTAATTCTGCCAACGACAGCCATACCCCATAGACATCGGTCAGAGCCCGCGCTTGATACACGACCGAGTTTGTCAAAGGCAGTCCCACGGGCATGCCTGGACCGGCTATCCCCACCAGCACTTCATCGCCACTCGCCTGAGTAGTGGTTAGCTGTACCACTCCTTGCCGGATTTGCCAGAGGCCATCTGCAGCTAGAGGTAAATGCTCATTCCGACCAAAAAACCGCCCTTGCCTCAACTTGCCAGCTAGCTCCAGTGCTGCAACGCCCCACTCCCGCCAGGCTACATTTGGGGCCAACATGCCTGCTCCCTGCCGTACCGTTGCGGTCATGGCACTTCCTTGGTGACGCCGGCTGGTTTTTACCTTACTCCCCCAAAATCAACGAAATGTAATGAAAACGTTAATCTCCGGTTAAGACCTGTTGTACCCGTCCCTGGGGCGTTCCGGGCAGGGGCAGGCGGGCTGGTGGTGCCTCGTCAGGAGCAAACAGGGTGCATTCTGCTGCCTGACCCGGTGTGAGGGAAACCGGCGCCAATCCTAAACAAGCCAATGGTTGAGCGCTCAGAGCCGACCAGAGTTCTAAGGGGGTCAAGTACTGGGGAACCACCAAACCAGCCCATAGATAACTCAAAGCGACGCTTAAACCGTTAATGCCTGGCGGCGCCATCGCAAAAGGCACCATTTTTTCTTCGTAGGTGTAGGCCTGGTGGTCAATGGCGATGGCATCAATCACACCGCTTTTGAGTCCCGCAATCAGGGCCTGCCGGTCGTCGGGATTGCCGAGGGGGGGATCAAAGCGCAGGTAGGGGTTGTAGCTCGTCAAGTGGCTGCTGTCCCACAATAGATGCGTCCAGGGTGTACTGGCGGTGATGGGCAACCCAGCCTCTTTGGCTTGAGCAATCAGGGCGACGGAACGAGCTGTCGAGATACGCATGAGATGCACGGGCGTTGGGTAGAGGCGCAGCCATTCGCAAATGCCGGCCAACACTGCTGTTTCGGCGGCAGCGGGCGTTTCCGGTAGCCCCAAAGTTAAGCTCCCCACTCCCGGACGGGCAACCCCATGGGCGCGGCATGCCGTATCACAGGGCCATAACATTACGGGTTTCCCTAGCGGTTGGGCATAGCGAAGGATTTGTTGGAGGAGTTCCCAGCGGACACAAGGGCGTCCTTCACCAAAGCCAACCACCCCCGCCTGGGCCAATTCCCGCAGTTCTGCCATCTGTTGCCCCTGTGCTCCCTGGGTGAGCGCACCCCACAGTTGCAGTTTCACGGGAACGCAGGTCTGCTGTTGTCGCCACCAGGTCACGACGGCGCCGTTATCCACCACCGGTTGGGTATGGGGCAACAGAGTTAGCCGGGTAAAGCCCCCTGTCCAAGCCTGCTGCACCAGTTGCTCGAGAGTCTCTCGCCCTTCGTAGCCCGGTTCGCTGCTCTGGCTGTACAAATCCACCAGCCCCGGCCCCAAAACCCACCCCTGCGCCCTGTATTCTGGCAAGTTGTCAGGGTTGGGAAGCGTCAGGCCGATAGCTTGAATGGTTCCCTTCTGCAACTGCACATCGGTCACCTCATCCCGCCCAGACGCTGGGTCGAGCAACCGGACTTGCCGCAACAACACGTCGCCCTTGTCTAAGGTTCCGGTCGGTAACCCAAGTCCCTGAGCAGATGGGGCGTTTCCCGCCATTTCGGCTCTACCTTCACAAACAGTTCCAAGTACACCGGGCCATCCACTAATTTTTGCATCTCCGCGCGGGCGCGACTGCCAATGGTTTTCAGCATTTGTCCCTGGTGCCCAATGATGATGGCTTTTTGGGACGGGCGCTCGACGATAATGGTGGCAAAAATCCGCGTGATGTGAGGTAATTCTTCGACCTGGTCAATTGTCACCGCTACAGAATGGGGCACTTCCTCCCGCGTCAGGTGCAGGATTTGCTCCCGGATTAGCTCCGCCATGATGAACCGCTCCGGCTGGTCAGTGACCATGTCAGGGGGGTAGTAGCAGGGACCCGGGGGCAACATCTGCAACAACTGTTCCTGCAGTTCGGGAATCCCCTCGCCCGTCAAGGCGGAGAAGGCCAGCACCGGCGCGTTAGGGAGTAGTTGTTGATAGCTCTGGGTAATCGCTGCCGCTTGGTGGCGGGGGCAGGCGTCCCACTTGTTCATCCCAATCAGCACGGGTGTTTTTTGGGTAGCGAGCCAATCGGCGATAAATTGGTCCCCCCCACCAGCCGGTTGACTGCCATCCACCAAAAACAGCACCACATCTACCGACTTGACGACGCCCTGAGCGTTTTGCACCAGAATTTCCCCCAGGCGGTGGTGGGGCTTGTGGATGCCCGGCGTATCCACCAGGATGATCTGGCCCTGGGGCAAGGTGAGAATGCCGCGCAGGCGATTGCGAGTGGTTTGGGCCACAGGGGAGGTGATGGCGACTTTTTGCCCCACCAGCCGGTTGAGCAGGGTAGATTTGCCCACGTTAGGGCGACCAATCAGGGCCACAAACCCCGAACGAAAATCATCACTCACGGGCGCTGGGCCTCGCGTATCAGTTGCAATGTGCGTTGGACCCGCTCCGGGAAAATCACCACCAGGTCGCCGCTGCGAGCTTGCCGAATGGCGGTTTGAATCGCCTCGGTTTCGTCTAGGATGACCTGCATCACCGGTCGAGCGCTGGTATCCCGAACCCCCAACGTGATCCAGTCTGCCGCTTCGCCCCGGCGTCGGCCCCGGGTGTCGTCGTCCTCCTTGACAATTAGCCGGTCAAACAGTTGGGCCGCCACTCGCCCAATTTCCCGCAAATCCTCGTCGCGCCGGTCTCCCGGTGCGCCGATGACGCCAATGCGTTCCCCCTTGCGCCAGGTGCTCACAAAATCTCCCACTGCCCGGTAGCCATGCGCGTTGTGGGCATAGTCCACCAACACGTAGAAGTCCTTGACCGGCAACAGGTTCATGCGGCCTGGCGTTTGGTCGGCTGACGCCTGGAAACTGCGCAGTCCCTGGCGAATTTGCTCGAGGGTCACCCCCACCCCGTAGGCTGCCAGGGTCGCCGCTAGGGCGTTGGCCACCATGAATTTCACCGTCCCTCCCAGGGTCAAGGGCACCTCGTGGACGGGTACGACAGGCAAGACGTGTGCGCCTTCGACCAGGACAATCTCGCCGTCGCGTACTGTGGCGCCCAGTCCCCCCTGCTGCTGGTGTTGGCGCAATACAGGATGCTCGGGATTGAGCGCGAAATAGGCCACCCGGCTTTTGACTCGCTGGGCCATGGCCGCCACCAACTCATCTTCGGCGTTTAACACCGCCAACCCCTCAGGCTGCACCACCTCAGCGACCACACTTTTCACCATCGCCATCTGCTCCAGGGTATCAATGTCGTAGCTTCCCAGGTGGTCGTCCGCAACGTTCAACACGACGCCCACTTGGCACCGGGCAAACGCCAGCCCAGACCGGAGAATACCCCCACGTGCGCTTTCCAGAACAGCAATCTCCACTGTTGGGTCATTCAGGATCAGACGGGCGCTCTGGGGGCCAGTGTTGTCCCCTGCTTCTACCAGGTGGGCGCCGATGTAAGTGCCGTCAGTTGTGGTATAACCCACCACCTTGCCCGTTTGCTGGCATAAATGCGCCGTCAAGCGAGTGGTGGTGGTTTTGCCGTTGGTGCCGGTAATGGCCACGATGGGAATCTCGCCCGTTTGACCATTGGGGAACAGCAAGTCCAGGATGGGTGCACAAACATTGCGGGGGGTGCCAGCGCTAGGTTGCAAGTGCATCCGTAACCCCGGCGCAGCGTTGACTTCCACCACCACTCCGTCCACCTGGCGCAATGGTTGGCTGATGTCCGGCGTGATGAGGTCAATGCCAGCAATGTCTAATCCCACCCAGCGGGCAGCCCGTTCACACAGCCAGCGATTTTCCGGATGGATTTGGTCGGTGCAGTCCACCGCCATGCCCCCTGTGCTGAGATTGGCCGTGTTTTTCAGATAGGCAATTTCGCCCCGGCGCAAGATGGTGTCCAGGCGATAGCCCTGCTGGCGGAGCACCCACTCGCTGGCGTCGTCCAACTCGATGCGGGTGAGCACATTGGCATGGCCTTCTCCCCGGCGGGGGTCCTGATTCAACTGCTCCACCAGTTCCCGAATTGTCGAGCGTCCATCGCCAGTGACATGGGCCGGTATCCGTTGGGCCGCCGCCACTACTTGTCCCCCCACCACCAGTACACGGTAGTCATTGCCCTGGTGGTAACGCTCCACCATCACCGCCCCGCTTTTGGATTCCGCCCTGGCCAGGTCGTAGGCGCGTTCGGCGTCGGGGTAGGTGCGGATATTCAGGGTAATGCCCCGGCCATGATTGCCGTCCAAGGGTTTGATCACCACGGGGAACCCGCCCACGGCATCAATCGCCTCTTCCAGGTCATCGAACCGCCGGATCACTTCGCCCTTGGGCACCGGTATCCCCGCCGACCGGAGTAAGCGTTTTGTGCTGTCTTTGTCGCCTGCTAGTTCCACACCCAGGATGCTCGTACGGTCGGTCTGGGCCGCCTGGAGTCGCCGCTGGTGAATGCCGTAGCCCAGTTGCACCACATCCCGCGCGGGTAAGCACACCCAGGGAATACCCCGCGCTTGCGCTTCTTGAATCAGGGCGTCGGTGGTCAGTCCTAGAGAAGCGGCCTGTTTCAGTTCCCGCAACTCCTCTAAATCGGCAGCCAACTCCCGCTGGGAATAACGCCGGCCCCGCGCCAGGGTCTCACAAATCCGTACGGCTGCCCGTCCCGCATAGCGCCCTGCTTGCTCGTACAGGTACTCGTAGACCACGTTGTACACCCCCCGAGTGGACGTCTCCCGCGTTCGCCCGAAATTCACCGGCATGCCCGCCAGGGTTTGCAATTCCAGCGCCACGTGTTCGACCACATGCCCCAGCAAAGTTCCTTCCCGCAGCCGCTGCAAAAAACCGCCTCGACAGCCTGGTGAGCAAAAATGTTCTTCCAGCGAGGGCAATAACCGCACAAGGTCCTCGTAGAAACCTCGCAACTCGTGGGTATAGCGGTCTTCCAAATCCTCCAAATCCAGGCGTAGAACAATCAAACGATGCCGCCGAATGCTCCAATAATTCGGCCCACGCAACGTCAGCACTTGCAAGATTTTCATCGTCGCCCCGCTAACTTGCCCCTATTTTAAGCCGGAGAGCGGGTAGCGCTCGGCTATCTGGGCTACGGTTTTAAGCGGCCAAATCGACTACTGGCGACCATTGCCAGGTGTTTCCCTGGATCACTGTATGGGCTTGGAAAGCGGGCAGAGGTTCGGGGTAGTCCAAGCGGTAGTGACTGCCGCGCGATTCCCGCCGTCGCAGCGCGCTCTGCAAAACCAGGTAGGCGCAGTCCAGCAAATTACGGGTTTCGTTCCACAGGCGCATCTGGTGAAAGTCGGTAGTGGCTGGGGGTAAGACAGGCAACTCCTGCCGCCACGCCTGCACCTGCGTCAGCGCCAGCTTCAAGCCCGCCTCATCCCGCGCAATGCCTGCCCGCTGGCCCATCAAGCGGGGTAAAGCATGCCGCACCTGTTGCAACCAATCCCAGTCCACAG
>JANWVM010000040.1 GCA_025056115.1 Gloeomargarita sp. SKYG116 | reverse complement strand
AAGCGACGGTGCAACAGGTAGGACCGGTGTTTCAGGCCAGTCGCTGCCTGCTGTTGACCTATGACCAGGAGCCGCAGCCCCATTTAACGCTGGTGGCCGAATATGTGGCGCCGGGAGTAGCACCCTCGGGCATTGAGGCGCTCCCCATTGTTGATAATCCCCATGCCAAGGCTGTCTTGACAACTGACCGGGCGGTGGCTTCTGCCAATGCCATGCTCGACCCGCTCTTGCAATCCCAGCAAGCCCTGTGCCGACAACTAGGCGTGCAGTCCATGTTGGTAGTGCGCACCTCCTATCAGGGGGAAGCCAATGGGGTGATTGGTTTACAACAGTGTGACCGGCCTCGCGTGTGGACGGCAGAAGAGGTCAGCTTGCTCGAAGATGTGGCCAATCAGGTGGGAATCGCTCTAGCGCAAGCGCGGTTGCTGGCTCAGGAACGAGAACAACGGGCGCAGTTAGCTGAACAAAACCGCATTCTGGAGGAAACCCGGCGCGCCGCCGAAGCTGCTAGTCGGGCCAAGTCGGAATTTTTAGCCAACATCAGTCACGAAATCCGCACACCCATGAATGGCATTTTGGGAATGACGGAGTTGGTGCTGGCGACGCCCTTGACGCGGGAGCAACGAGACTATCTGAGTACGATTCAAACCAGCGCCAAGATTCTCCTGAACCAGATCAATGAATTACTGGACCTGGGCAAGCTGGAAGCGGGCAAGATGGAGCTGGTGTGCGAGGATTTCAACCTGCGCCACTGCCTGGAGTCGGTGTTGGACTTGCAAGCGCCTCTGGCTATCGAAAAGGGATTGCATTTAACGCTGCTGTTACCGCCGGAGGTGCCAGTACACCTGCGGGGCGATAGCACCCGGTTGCGGCAAATTCTGGTCAACTTGGTGGGCAATGCGATTAAGTTTACAGAAACGGGCAGTGTCACGATTCAGGTGGACCCGGTTCGGATTGAGGAGGCTACTGCCACGTTACACTTTAGTGTTACGGACACTGGCATCGGCATTCCGGCAGACAAGCTAGACACGTTGTTTGAACGATTTGTCCAGGTGGATGCGTCGCCAGCGCGGCGTCAAGGGGGGACAGGGTTAGGTTTGACCATCTGCAAGCAACTGGTGGAATTAATGGGCGGGCGAATTGGCGTGGATAGCCTGTTAGGAAAGGGTTCCTGCTTCTGGTTTGACCTGACCTTTCCCCGCCAATCCCAACCGCCGCCGCCGCCGACCTACGTCTGGCAAGGCCATCGCCTGCTGGTGGTGGATGCCCACAGTCCTAGTCGCCGCAGCCTGTTCTACCTGGGGGTGGGGTTAGGGTTGCAGGTGACCTTGTGCGAGGACCTAAACCAGGCGTTGACCTACTTGCCAACCCAGACTTACCAGGCGGTGTTGGTGGCCCAAGTGGACTGGGCGGCGCAATTGGCTAGTGTGTTACCGCCTGCTGTACCTCTCGTGCTCCTGACCACCTCCAACCAACCCACATTGTTTCCCCCCCTGGATCAACGGCTACACGGCTTTTTACCCAAACCGGTTAGCCAAGAGCGCCTGGTCAATCTCCTGCAGGAACTGCGGCAAAGGCCTTCTCTGGACACCTCTGACTCCCCTGCCCCACCAGCATTGCCGCCTTTGCGCATTTTGCTCGCTGAAGATAATGCCGTCAACCAGAAGGTAGCTTTGGGGCAGTTGCGCCAGTTGGGGTACCAAGCCGATGTAGCCGTCAATGGGATTGAGGTATTACGCCTGCTGACCTATAAAACCTACGACTTGATCTTGATGGACTGCCAGATGCCCGATATGGACGGCTACGAGACTTCACGGCGGATTCGCCAGATGTCCATTTCCCAGCCGGTGATCATTGCCCTGACCGCCCACGCCATGAAAGACGACCGGGACAAGTGTCTAGCGGCGGGGATGGACGACTATCTTAGTAAACCCATCAACCGTGACCAGTTGGGGGAAGCACTACGTCGCTGGAGCGAACGTATCCTAGCTAAGCCAAAACCGGAGGTGTAAACTGGTATGGAAACTGACCGTCAACCCTTGATTAATAGAGATTTCCTGCAAACCACGTTCGGCGATGACCCGGAATTTATCCAGGAATTGTTGCAGTTGTATGTACAGGATGCCCAAGCACGCTTGGCGGCGTTGCAACAGGCCAGCGTTTCTCTGAATTGGGGCCAGATTCAACACGAAGCGCATCAACTCAAAGGAGCCAGCGCCAATGTAGGAGCAACGGCCATTCAGAACCTGGCTCGGACACTGGAGGAACTGGCGGCTGCTCAACAAGAACCAGAACGGGTGCGAGAATTGATCCAGACCCTCGCCCAGTCCGTGCAACAGATTAAACGGGAAGTGGGAGTGAATGTATGACCTTGCGGGAACTACAAGAGCGCTATCACCAAGGGGAACGCAATTTTGATGGTTCCGATTGGAGTCGTTTGGATTTGAGCCGGATAGTTCTGGAGGGAGCGAGCCTTAGCCGGACCAATCTGTTTCGCACGGACTTGCTGCTAGCCCAATTGGCGGGTGCGAATTTGAGTTATGCCGTGGCCTGCCGGGTGAATCTGAGCGGCGCGAACTTGACCAAGGCGGTGTTGCGAGCAACGGACCTGTACATGGCCAATTTGAATGGGGCGAAGCTCGACAGCGCCGACCTGAGCAAAGCCTATTTGCGGGGAGCGGATTTGACGCGGGCGGGATTGAGCGGCGCCGACTTGAGTGGGGCGAATCTCATCGAAGCCAATCTCTACGGGGCGAATATGAGTGGGGCTAACCTGCGCGGCGCATTTTTAATCGTGGCCAACCTGCGCGGTGCAATTCTTACCGGCGCTGACCTCAGTGAAGCCAATTTGAGCGGGGCCAACTTGGCCGGGGTGAATCTCCAGGACGCCATTTTAACCGACGCAATTTTGCCGGAGAGTGACCTGCCAGCCGCCCATCGCCAGCGCGCCCAATCCACCATGCCGCCTAAACCACCTCGTCCGGCTGGTGATTTGGTTGAAGAAATTTTTGGTTCCTCGTTCTAGGGGAGTGTTCTTCGTTACATTAGACATAAGGTTGGGGTTAACGCCATGTGTATTTGTGTCAATTGCGCCTACGTGGACCAGTGCATCACCTACCACGAGGTGGAACGCCAGCATCAACAACCCCATTTGACGGACACACCTACCTTTGCGCCGGTCTCCCCTACGATTAACGTCAACATCCGCTCCCGGGGCGAGGTGATTGAAATGGAGTGGGACGTGGTGGGCTGCGAGTCATTCGCGCTGGATAAAGGCCGCTGGAGTCGCCTACGACCCGGTGAACCCGTACCCACATGAGGTTGGCCCTGGGGCTGCACACCGCCGGGAGTGTTATCGGGATAGCCGTTGGCTCGTGGGAAACCCAGACCTGGCAGGAGCGCTATATCACCGGCGGCGATGCCCTGCAGCAGTTCCATACAGAGCTAGCAGTGCTGATGCAGCCCTACGATTGGTCAGCAGTGGACTGGATTGCCGTGACGCGGGGACCAGGTTCTTTCACAACCGTGCGCCTGGGGCTGGTGACAGCGCGGACGCTTGCCCAGGAACTCAATATTCCCCTGTTTGCCCTTTCAACGCTGGGGGTGGCCAGTTTTCTGACACTAGAACCGGTGGCTGTCTCTTGGCCGGCGGGCATGGATTTGGTTTATGGGGGCATTTATCACCGGGGCATCGCGCTGCAACCGGACCAGGTGTACACCCGCTCTGATTGGCAACGCCTGCTCCAGCAGTGGCCGCCACCCCTGCAGGTGATGGAGGACGTGCATACGCAAGCGCCAGTGCGGGCCTTGCTGACCTGGGCAACGGAGTTGTGGCGGCAGGGACAACGGCCCCCTTGGTCGCAAGCCTTGCCTTTCTACGGACGCTCGCCCGTGGAGAAAGCCTGATGCCAGACGACTGCTTTTTTCAATTCGAGCAGGACTTTGTGGACACCTTGCGCTGCATCCCGATGGTCGTGCGCTACAAGCTGGATATCTGCGGCGTGAAACTGAAACTCCAACACTGGCACCGGTTCACACACGCCCAGCGGCTCTGGCTTGTCCAGGCGCCTTGTGATACAGCCCCAGAGAAGGCCTGTTACCGGGAGCAATTGCGGGCTTGGGTGACGGAGTTAACGGGAGCGCCACCGGCTGACCTGCCCGTTCCCGACCCCTTGCCTTGGGAAAGCGACGGGATTCCGACTGCTATCCTGCGGCAATTGCAAACAGTCGGGCAAGCCCCTTTCGATGAGGAGCAATGGCGTCGTCTGTCGCCCCTGCAACGTTTTGCCTTGCTGAAACTGAGCCAGCCGGGGCACGAAAATCGCAACTTTCTCCCCGCCCTGCGCGAATTCGGTTTGAGCCAGGAAAACTGTATTCACGAACACGATGCGCCCCAGTGACCTTCGGTTATGGTGAGATTCCGGTTCAGGGGACAATCATTTTTGCCAAAGCATGCGTCTGGAGCAGTTGTGGTCGTTTTTGGCAGTGGTCGAAACTGGGAGTTTTCAAGCCGCCGCCAGCCGGTGTGGCCTGAGTCAACCGACGATTAGTCGCCAGATTCAAGCATTGGAAGCGGATTTGGGGTTGCCGCTTCTGCACCGGACAGGCCCCGTCAAACCCACCGTCGCCGGTCAGGTGTTGCTCCCCCATGCCCAAAAAATCTGGCGGGAATGGCAGACCGTCATGACCGAATTGCAGGCGCTCCACCAGGGGGAACAGGCAGAGGTTTGTGTGGCGGCCATCCATTCCGTTTGCAGCTATCTGTTGCCCCAGTTATTGCCCCATTTTTATCGGCAATTTCCCCATACCCAACTGCGGGTGACGGCGCTGGGGAGCGACCGGGCGTTGAAGGTGCTCAAAGATGGGCTGGTGGATGTGGCCATCGTCATGGCGGAGCGCCATCTGCTCAAAGAACCCGAGTGGTGGGTGCAGTCGCTATACCGGGAACCTGTGCAGATTCTCATGGCCAGTGACCATCCCCTGGCGGCGCGCTCGCACCTGACCTGGGCGGAATTGGCACCATACCCCCACGTGGTGTTCAAGGACGGCTATGGGATGCGGCGCTTGGTGACCCAGGAATTTGCCCGGCGGGGATTGACCTGGCAGGCGGCAATTGAGTTGAATACACCAGAAGCCTTTTTGTCGGTGATTCGCCACAGCCGGATGCTGGCCGTCCTACCCCAATCGGCACTACAGTCGGCAAAGGATGACCCAGCCTTAGCGGTGCGCCCATTTGCGCCTGGGGAACAGCCCCCCCTGCGGGAAGTGATTGCCATCACCACCCAAGACCGGCAAACGATACCCCCTATTGCCCATCTCATGGCCTTGTTGGCCCAGGCGACGCATGAGCCGTGTGTTTCGTGAATTGCTCAAAAAAATTGGCAGCGGTGAGCACACCCACCAGGACTTGAGCCGGGATGAGGCCTGCTTGGCGCTCAAACTCATGCTCACCCAAGAGGCCACCCCAGCCCAGATTGGGGCGTTTTTGATTGCCCATCGCATCAAGCGCCCTACGCCCGCAGAATTGGCCGGGATGCTGGATGCTTACGATGAATTGGGTCCTAAGCTGGCGCCAATTGACAGTCCTTATCCCGTGGTGGTGCTGAGTCAACCCTACGATGGCCGCGACCGCACCGTTCCCCTGAGTCCCGTGACGGCGCTGGTGCTGAGTAGCGTGGGAATACCGGTATTGCAGCATGGGGGCGAGCGCATGCCCACCAAAGAAGGCACACCCCTGGTGGATGTATGGGACGGCTTGGGGATCAACTGGCGCGTGCTATCGCTTGCGGGGGTGCAGCAGCTGTTGCAGCAAGGGGGGCTGGGGTTTGTGTATGTGCCTAGGCATTTCCCGTTGGCCTATGGGCTGGTGCCCTACCGGGAACAGATTGGCAAGCGTCCGCCCATCGCCACGCTGGAGCTGGTTTGGTGTCCCTACGCCGGAGTGGTGCAGCTGGTGGCCGGTTACGTCCATCCCCCTACCGAAACCATCATGGCGGCGGCATTGCAGATGCGGGGACTGGCGCACTTTGTCACTGTCAAGGGGTTGGAAGGGAGTTGCGACCTGCCCCGCGACCGGACGCCGATTGTGACGGTCTATCACCAGCAAACGCCGGAGCGCCTGCGCCTTAATCCCGCCCACTACGGCCTGTATGGCGGCAACCCCCGCTGGGTCGACCTGGAAAGCGCTATCAAGGCCATGCAGCAGGTACTCCAGGGAGAAGCCAACGAATTGCACGCCAGCGTGGTGTGGAATAGCGGTTTTTACCTGTGGCAAACGGGATACGTCCCCGACCTGGAAAGTGGCCTGACCCACGCGCAGGAACTGCTCCGCAGTGGCCAGGTGTACCACCATCTCCAAAAACTCCAGCAGTTGGCAGCATCCCTATGTTGACGGTGGAGCAGGCCACAGCTTGTATCTGGGAGCATCTGCCCGATTGGGGGAGTACCACCCTGGCGCTCGATACGGGGGTAACGGGCACACTGGCGAGTCCCGTGGTAACCGACCGCCCCTACCCACCCCTGGACCGGGTGATGATGGACGGCATTGCCCTGGTGTGGTCGCGCTATCAAGGGGGGCAACGGGTTTTTCCCATTACTGGTACGGCAATCGCAGGACATCCCCCTGTCGTACTTGCAGACCCCCAAGCGTGCATCGAAGTCATGACCGGTGCGCCGTTGCCCCAGGGATGCGACCTGGTGATTCCCTACGAGTACCTGGACATCAACGGGTCAGTGGCTACCATTGTTCGTCCCCAGGACTGGCCGCCCTATGCCCATGTGGACCGGCAAGGGAGTAGCGCGCCCGCCCAGCAGGAAGTGCTCGCGCCGGGACACCGGTTAAAGCCGCCCGACTGGGGCATTGTGGCGTCCTTGGGCTACACGCGCGTCAATGTCCAGCGTTTCCCCCGCACCCTGATCATCAGCACCGGCGATGAGCTGGTCGCCCCTGACGTTTCTCCCCAGCCCTATCAACTGCGCCAGTCCAATCCCTACGCCTTGCGAGCGGCCCTGCGGCAACACGGTTATCCAGATGTGGACGTGCTGGTGCTTCCCGACGATGAAAATAAGCTGCGGGCGGTCTATGAGCAAGCCAGCCAGGACTACGACCAACTCATCTACACCGGCGGCATCTCCCAGGGGAAGCGCGACCTGTTGCCGAAGTTGTGGCGGGAGATGGGCGTGACCTGTTACGTCCAGGGGGTGCGCCAGCGGCCAGGCAAACCCCTGTGGTTTGGGGTGGACCACCAGCGACAAACCGTGGTTTTTGGGTTGCCAGGAAATCCCGTCGCCAGCCTGGTATGTCTCTATCGGTACGTCCTGCAGTTGACACCCCGCTACGGCAAGCTCACCGAACCTGTAGTGTTTACACCGCCACTGACGTACTTTCTGCCGGTGCGGGTTCATTACAGTCCCCAGGCCGACATTTGGGTGACACCCCAGCCGGTGAAAAACTCCGGGGATTTTTTGGGCCTGGCTGGTACAGATGGCTTCATCGAATTGCCCGCTGAGCGGAGTGAATTTGGCGTGGGTGAGTGTTTTCCGTTGTATGGTTGGTAAATGATGGGGCCAATCAACCAACAACTCATTGACCCCCAAGGGCGGGTCATTCGCAAACTGCGGCTATCCCTGACCGACCGGTGCAACTTGCGCTGTCGTTACTGCATGCCCCCTGACGCCGAATTTCTCAGTTCCGACCGCTATTTACAGCCCAATGAGTATCGAGACATCGTTGCTGAGTTGGCTGAACTCGGTATCCAGCAAGTGCGACTAACGGGTGGCGAACCCCTACTGCGCCGGGAATTTCCAGAGATCGTGACAGCGCTGGCAACGATTCCCACAATTGAACTCAGCCTAACGACCAATGGATTGCTTTTAGAACCCCATTTATCGCTGCTGAAAAATGCCGGCATTCACAAGCTCAATATCAGTCTTGACAGCTTGCAAGCTGCAACATTTCATCGCATCACCTACGGCCATGCCCTAGAGCGTGTCCTACAGGCCATTGCGCAAGCAGTGCAACAGGGTTTTCAGGTCAAGCTTAATATGGTGGTGATGCGGGGCTGGAATGACCATGAGCTGGTTGACATGGTGGCCTATGGCAAACAATTGGGTGTGGAAGTGCGGTTTCTAGAACTTATGCGAGTAGGCTATGCGTGTCAGTTACCCCAAAATGCCTTCATCAGCGCCCAGGAAATGCTGGCCCGTTTACAAGAGCACTATCAATTAACGTCCATCCCCAGTCCCCGGGATAGCACCGCTTTTCGGTTTAGAACGTCTTGTGGCGCTACGATTGGGTTTATCGCATCCGAATCCCAACCTTTTTGTGGGCATTGTTCGCGCTGGCGCTTGTCTGCCGATGGGATATTGCGGGCCTGTTTATTTCGGGAAGGAGGGATTGCGTTGCGGGGGATGAACGCACAACAGCGCCAGCAGGCTTACCAGCAGCTTCTGGGGATGAAACCAGCGGTGCGGGGCCAAACGGTTAGCCATGCCATGTATCAAATAGGGGGATAAAAATGTTTTCGCATTTACACGCGCGTCAGCAGCCGCAGATGGTGGATGTGAGTGGCAAACCAATCACGGAGCGCCGCGCTGTGGCTCAAGCGATTGTGCAACTGCCAGCCCCCTTTCTGGCCTATGTCCAAAACAGCGACCTTCTACTAGCGAAAGGCCCCGTTTTACAAACAGCCATCATTGCCGGGACAATGGCGGTGAAAAAAACAGCCGACATGATTCCCTTTTGTCATCCGTTGCCCATTACCAGTTGCCGTTTTGAGACCGACATTTGCACCCAGGCGCAGGGCGTTGAAATTCGTTTGCGCTGTGAAGTGAAAACCACCAGTCAAACCGGTGTAGAAATGGAAAGTTTACACGGGGCGAGTATAGCGGCCTTAACCGTTTATGACATGTGCAAATCGGTGAGCCAGGAAATTGTGATTCAAGAAATTAAATTACTGGCTAAAAGTGGTGGCAAGCAAACCCTGGGACAATATCCCCTGTATGGATTGGTGCTCACCGGCGGCAAGAGTCAACGCATGGGCCAGGACAAAGCACTGCTGAGTTATCACGGCAAGCCCCACGCTCAATATCTCTACGAATTGCTGCAAACCTGTTGTGAGCGGGTCTTTTTATCCGCGCGACCAGGGCAATGGCATGGTACCCCCTTGGCGGAACTTCCCACCCTAGTGGATGCCCTGCCCAGCGACGGTCCCATGAGCGGTTTACTGACCGCGTTTCGGGCCTATCCCCAGGTGAATTGGCTGGTGGTCGCCTGTGATTTGCCCTATCTAAACCGGGACAATTTGGCGCCCCTGATTGCCCACTATCGCGAAGATGTGGTAGCTACTTGCTATCGCCATCCCCAGGCCCATTTTCCCGAAGCGTTGTGCGCGATTTACACACCCCAGGCCCTAGCGGTTTTTGAGCAGGCGTATCACCAGGGAGAACGTTGTCCGGTGCGTATTTTGTCCCGATCGCCCTGCCACCTGATTGACCCACCCGATGCTCAAACCACCACCAACGTCAATACACCCGAAGAATACGCCCATGTCTGCGCTCAAACCCGTTAAATTGACCTATTTTGCTGTCCTAGCCGAGCAGGCGGGTCTTGCTGAGGAAGTGCGCTGGACAACCGCAACCAATGCCAGCCAACTCTACCAGGAACTCCAAGCAACCTACGGTTTTACCCTGCCCCTTTCGCATGTCAAAGTAGCTATCAATGACGAACTGGTAGCGCTCGAACAACCCCTGCAAGCCCATGACCACGTTGTGTTTATTCCGCCGGTTGCTGGTGGGTAGTGAGACTACAACAATTCACCCAAATAGCTGAACCATCGGCGTAGTGTTCCTTTTTCCAAATCGGCAAACGGCGCTTGATTTCGTCAATGATGTACATGGCCCCCTGAAATGCTGCGCGCCGGTGCGCCGCCGTTGCTCCTACCCACACCGCTACATCGCCCACCTGCAGGGAACCGTAGCGATGACAGGCGACCGCGCCACACAGAGCAAAATTCGCAAGCGCTTCTTGCAAAATCCGTTCCCCTTCTTTGATGGCCAATTCGGGGTAAACCTGGTACGTCAGCGCCGCGACCACCTTCCCGCTGTGGTGATTGCGCACCCACCCAGCAAACGTCACACAAGCTCCAGCCGCCGGATTGACCAGTAACGATGTCAACTGCTCCGGGTCAATGGGCTGCTCCGTCAGACTAAACCAGCAGCGTTGTTCCATGACTTCATCCTAATGCACTGGTCAGGTTATGCAATTTTGTTATTTGCATGATGCATTTTTTGCATGGCGGGTGACAAAAAGTAGCAGCGTTTACCAATTGCCCTATTGATTCCTTTGACAATGGATTGCCAACTTCTGAGCGACGGCGGACCATGAGCAACAAATTTGAAGCCATCAAGCGCGAGAAAGACGGTCTTAAGGTCAAGGAGGAAATTGCAGCATTTGCCCGGATGGGTTGGGAGCAAATTCCGAAAGATGACCTGGAGGTGCGGCTGAAGTGGTTGGGGGTGTTTTTTCGACCGGTGACGCCAGGGCGATTTATGCTGCGGTTGCGCCTGCCCAACGGCATTGCTACCAGTGCCCAACTGCGTACCTTGGCCCACATCATTAACCGTTATGGCGATGAAGGAAGCGCCGATATTACAACGCGACAAAACCTGCAATTGCGGGGGATTGTGATTGAAGATTTACCAGCCATTCTCGAGGCGTTAGAAAACTGTGGCTTGACATCCGTGCAATCGGGGATGGATAACATACGCAATTTGACGGGTTCGCCCACGGCTGGTATCGATGCAGATGAACTCATTGATACCCGTCCCCTGCTGTATGCCTTACAAGCCCTGTTTACCAATCATGGTCAAGGCAATCCGGAATTTACGAATCTCCCCCGTAAATTCAATATCGCCATCGAAGGCACCAGGGATAATTCGGTGCATGCAGAAATTAACGACCTGGCTTTTGTGCCAGCAGAACGGGAAGGGGTTTTGGGATTCAACGTGCTGGTGGGGGGATTTTTCTCGGCCAAGCGCTGTGACGCTGCCATTCCCCTGAACGCTTGGGTGCCGCCGGACGCAGCAGTGATTGAACTCGCGCGCGCGGTGGTGGAAATTTTCCGGGACCACGGGTTGCGAGAAAACCGCCAAAAAGCCCGCTTGCGCTGGTTGATTGACGCCTGGGGCATTGAGCGGTTTCGGGAAGCGGTGCAGGCCAAACTGTCATTTCCTTTATTAACCGCAGCGCCTACCGACTTGATTGACTGGGACAAGCGGGACCACATTGGCGTTTATCCCCAAAAACAAGCGGGGTTCTATTACGTGGGACTGCACGTGCCGGTGGGTCGCTTGCAAGCGAGTGACTTGTTTGAACTCGCCCGTTTCGCCGAAGTTTATGGTCAAGGGGAGGTGCGGTTTACGGTGGAGCAAAACGCACTGATTCCCCACATTCCCGAGACGAAGCTGGCGGCTTTTTTAGAGGAGCCGTTGTTGCAGAAGTTTTCTATCAATCCAGCTCCCCTGCAGCGGGCGGTGGTGTCCTGTACAGGCGCGCAATTTTGCAACTTCGCCATTATCGAGACCAAGCAACGGGCGATAGCGCTGGCGAAACTGCTGGATGCTCAACTGGAGTTGCCCCGCCCAGTGCGCATTCACTGGACCGGTTGCCCTAACTCCTGTGGTCAACCGCAGGTGGCGGACATTGGTTTGCTGGGCACCAAGGCCAGAAAGGACGGCCAGATGGTGGATGCCGTGGACTTGTACCTGGGGGGCAAGGTGGGCAAGGACGCGCGCTTGGGCACCTGTGTGCGCAAGGGCATCCCCTGCGATGAGTTGCCAGAGGTGCTCACGGAGTTGCTGGTTACCCAGTTTGGCGCGCGCCCCCGTTCACCGACAGCGATGCCGCCATCACCCCAAATTTTGATGACCCATTCCTAGAAGGAGACTCCCATGATGCACAAACTTTCTCGCCGACAATTTCTCATCACTTCGGGCTTGACAGCCACCACAACGGTACTGGTGCATGGGTGTGGCAACCCCACGACTTCTGGGGGTAATAACCCGCAACCCGGGCCGGTCGCTTCCACGGAAACACCGGAAGTGACGACTGCCAAGCTGGGTTTTATTGCCCTGACGGATGCGGCCCCCGTCATCATCGCCAAGGAAAAGGACTTTTTCGCCAAGTACGGGATGCCGGATGTGCAGGTGGTGAAACAAGCGTCCTGGGGCGTCACCCGCGATAATTTGGTGCTGGGTTCCGAAGGCGGCGGCATTGACGGGGCGCACATTCTGACACCCATGCCCTATCTCATCAGCGCTGGGGTGGTCACCGGCGGTAAAAAAGTCCCTATTTACATCCTGGCGCGGTTGAACCTGAACGGTCAGGGGATTGGCATCGCCAATGCCTACCGGGATTTGCGGGTGGGGATTGACGCCAAACCCCTGAAGGCGGCCTTTGCCAAGAAACGCGCCCAGGGCCAGGAGGTGAAAGTGGCGGTCACCTTTCCAGGCGGCACCCATGATATGTGGATGCGCTACTGGTTAGCAGCTGCTGGTATTGACCCCACCAAAGAAGTTTCGGTGATTGTGGTGCCCCCGCCCCAGATGGTGGCCAATGTTAAAACGGGCACGATGGAGGCGTTTTGCGTGGGTGAACCTTGGCCGTTGCAGGCGGTGAATCAAAAAGTCGCTTACAACGCTGCCACCACAGGGGAATTGTGGAAAAACCACCCCGAAAAAAGCCTGGCGATGCGCGCCGATTGGGTGGATAAGCATCCCAAAGCAGCCAAAGCCCTGTTGATGGCGGTGATGGAGGCCCAACAGTGGTGCGACCAGGACGAAAACAAGGAAGAAATGTGCCGTATCTTGGCGAAGCGCGACTGGCTCAAAGCCCCCTACGAGGACATCATTGACCGTTCCTTGGGCAAGTTTGACCTGGGCAACGGCCGCACGTTTGCAAGTAAAGACTTGATGATGAAATACTGGCGCGATTTTGCGTCCTATCCGTTCCCGAGCCACGAGTTGTGGTTTTTGACGGAAAACATCCGGTGGGGCTATTTTCCTGCGGATACAGATACCAAGGCGCTTATCAAGGCGGTCAACCGGGAAGACCTGTGGCGAGAAGCAGCGAAAGCACTTGGGGTGCCGAACGACCAAATCCCCCCATCCACATCCCGCGGGGTGGAAACCTTTTTCGATGGGGTGGCGTTTGACCCCGACAATCCCAAGGGTTATCTCCAGGCGTTGAAAATCAAAGCCGTTAAGGAGGCGTAGGACGATGGCGAGTCGGATGCTAGTGCAGCAACGGCGTGTCCCGGCGTGGATGCAACATCCCCTGGTGCGCAAGGTGGGCTTGGGATTCGTGGGCGTGCTGCTTTTTCTCCTGGTCTGGCAACTCCTGGTGCTCCTAGGACTGCTGAAGTTACCGGCGCCCACGCAGGTGTTTGCCGATACGCGCGAACTGATTTTGCACCCCTTCTACCGGGGTACGGGCAACGATGCTGGCATTGGCTGGCAAATCCTGTTCAGCTTGCGGCGGGTGGCGCTGGGGTTTTCGTTCGCAGCCATCGTGGGGGTCGCCATTGGCATGGTGATTGGGGCCAGTCCCCTGCTCTACGACGCTTTTGACCCAATTTTGCAGGTGTTGCGCCCGGTGCCCCCCTTGGCCTGGTTGCCGATTTCCCTGGCGGCGTTCAAGGACAATGAACCGGCGGCGGTGTTTGTGATTTTCATCACGGCGGTCTGGCCCATCATCATCAACACGGTGGTGGGGGTGCAACAAATTCCCAGGGACTACCGCAATGTCGCCCGCGTCTTGCGCTTATCGAAGTGGGATTACTTCTGGCATGTGATGGTGCCAGCAACCGTGCCCTATGTGTTTACGGGGTTGCGGATTGGCATCGGGCTGTCGTGGCTGGCGATTGTGGCGGCGGAAATGTTGATTGGTGGGGTGGGCATCGGCTTTTTCATCTGGGATGCCTGGAATAGCTCGCTGATTAGTGAAATCGTGATTGCCCTGTTCTACGTCGGTCTGGTGGGGCTGGTGCTGGACCGCTGTGTGGCCTATCTGGGCAAGTTCATCACCAAGGGAAGCGAGGTCTAGGGATATGGCCAAGCCGCTGATTGAAATTGACCACGTGGACATGGTGTTTACGTTGCCGGATGGCCAGCGTTACCCCGCGCTCAAGGACATTCACTTGGAAATTCACGAGGGGGAATTCGTGGCACTGCTGGGACACTCCGGTTGCGGCAAATCCACGCTGCTCAATATGGTGGCGGGTTTTCTGCGGCCCACTGCCGGCGGAGTAGTGCTGAGAGGTCGCCAGGTGACGGAGCCAGGGCCTGACCGGATGGTGGTGTTTCAAAACTACTCGCTGCTGCCCTGGAAAACGGTTTACGACAACGTGGCGCTGGCGGTCCGCGCAGTGTTTCCCCGGTTGAGCAAAGCAGCGCAACACCAGCGCATCCAAACGGCCCTGGAGCAGGTACATCTGTGGGGCGCTCAGCACAAGTACCCGGCCCAACTTTCGGGGGGGATGCAACAACGGGTGGCGATTGCCCGGGCGCTTGCCATCACGCCCCAGGTGCTGTTGCTAGATGAGCCGTTTGGCGCATTGGACGCTCTGACGCGGGGGAGCTTGCAGGAGGAACTGATGGCGGTGTGTCAAACCGTGGGCATGACCTGTTTGATGGTGACCCACGATGTGGACGAAGCGCTGCTGCTGGCGGACCGGGTGGTGCTGTTGACCAATGGCCCCAACGCCCGCATTGGCCAGATACTGAAGGTGCCGTTTCCCCGCCCCCGCAGCCGGCATGAGGTGGTGCATCACCCCAGTTACTACACGTTGCGGCAACAGGTGGTGGACTTTTTGCAGCAACAACGCCGGCGTCGGGCGGTAGCGGTGCGTTCTGCGGCTGGGACGGGAACGCGGAAGGTGGCGGTGGGATTTTTGCCCTTGACGGACTGCGCGCCCCTGGTGGTGGCCCAAGCGGAGGGCATCTTCGCCGAGTACGGCCTGGAGGTGGACCTGTGCCAGGAAAACAGTTGGGCGGATTTGGCCGAGGGGGTGCTGTCGGGACGGTTGCAGGCGGCGCAGATGTTGGCCCCGTTGCCCCTGGCGCTGGCCGTTGGCTGTCAAGACCAACCCCCGCAACCGGCGCTCAAGGTTCCCCTGGTGCTCAGCCGCAATGGCAATGGCATCACGGTCAGTCGCGCGCTGTATGAACAAGGGGTGACGGATGTGGCCGCCTGCAAGGACTACATCGCCCGCACAGGTGAGCGCCTGGTGTTGGGGGTGGTGCATCCGGCGTCCATGCATAACCTGTGGTTGCGGTATGCCCTGGCCAGTGCAGGGATGGACCCGGACCAGGATGTGGAACTGGTGGTAGCGCCGCCAGCGCAGATGGTCTATCACCTGGAGGCGGGGCATCTGCATGGGTTTTGCGTGGGGCAACCCTGGAACACCTATGCCGAACGCCGGGGCCTAGGCAAGTGCATCAGCACCAGTCTGGATTGGTGGGCCGGTCACCCGGAAAAAGTCCTGGCTGTCCATCGCGGCTGGGCCAATGACCACCCCGATTTGGAAGTGGCCCTGGTGCAAGCCCTGATGCGGGCGGGTGAACGTTGCGACATTCCCAAACAACGCCCGGCCATTGCCGAGCTGCTCAGTCGCCCGGAGTACTTGCATCTGGAACCTGACCTGATTCGTCCAGGCTTTGCCGAACCCCTGGCGACCGAATCCCACTATCCCCGGCTGCACCAGTTTGCAGTTGGCCAGGCCAGTAGCCCCTTGCCCGCCGAAGGGGTTTGGATATTGACCCAGTTGGCCCGCTGGGGATTGACGCCGCTGCCCCAAAACTGGTGGGAGGTGGTGCATACCATCTATGCACTCGACGTGTTTATCCAAGCGGCGCAAGCGTTGGGCCGTCCCGATACGATTCCGGAGCGGCGGCAATTTGCCCTGGCCGATGGGGTGCTGTTCGATGCCGATAACCCCTTGGCCTACCTGGAGCAGTTCCCCATCCGCCGCGCCATTGACTATCGCACGGTTTGTCTAGTTGAACGGGAGGAATCTCCATGCGTACCCTAGTTGCGCCCACCACGGCAACCCATCTCCGTCTGGAAAACGTCACCAAAGCCTACGGCAAGCACACGGTCTTGACCAACGTTGACCTGGAGATTAAAACCGGGGAGTTTGTCTGTGTAGTGGGCCATTCCGGCTGCGGCAAGACCACCCTGCTCAACCTAGTGGCCGGATTTACCCAGCCCAGTAGCGGGTGTGTGCGTTTGAACGACCGCCCCATTACGCAACCTGGCCCTGACCGCATGGTGGTGTTTCAGAACTATTCCCTGTTGCCCTGGCTGACGGCCTACCAAAACGTTGACCTGGCGGTGAAAGCTGTTTTTCCCCAGCTCTCCCCTGGCCAGCGGCGGCGCATGGTCTATGAGCACCTGGAGCTGGTGGGACTGCAGGACGCAGCGCACAAGTATCCGGCGCAACTGTCCGGGGGCATGAAACAGCGGGTGGCGATTGCGCGGGCGCTAGCCGTCCGTCCCGAAGTGTTGCTGCTGGATGAACCCTTTGGGGCGCTGGATGCCATCACCAAAGAGGAATTGCAAGACCAACTGTTGCACATCTGGCGTCGCCATCAGGCCACCGTGCTGATGATTACCCACGACATTGATGAAGCTTTATACCTGAGCGACCGGCTGGTGCTGATGACCAATGGGCCGGCGGCCACCATCGGCGAAATCCTGGAGATTCCTTTTACCCGTCCCCGCCATCGCCAGCGCCTGCAAAACGACCCCCACTATTACCGCCTGCGCAACCACATCCTGGAATTTCTCTACGAGCGCTTTGCGCACCATGAGTGACGCCGTCACCAAAACCCTGTGTCCCTACTGCGGCGTGGGGTGCGGGTTAGAGGTCGTCGCAGGCGCTAAAGTCCGAGGCGACCGGGCGCACCCATCGTCGCTCGGGATGGTCTGCGTCAAGGGGGCAACGGTGTTGGAGGCGTTGGACAAAGACCGGCTGCTCTATCCCCTGTACCGGGCGTCTCTAGACCAGCCGTTTGCCCGCATCTCCTGGGACGCAGCCCTGGACTTGATCGTCGAGCGCATCCGCCAGGTGCTGCACACCACAGGACCCGACGGCCTTTGTCTTTACGGTTCAGGGCAATGGCAAACCGAGGACTACTACGTGGCCCAAAAACTGGTCAAGGGCTGCCTGGGTACCAACAACTTCGACACCAACTCGCGGCTATGCATGTCCAGCGCTGTTGCGGCTTACACGGCTAGTTTTGGGAGCGATGGACCGCCCTGTTGCTATGCCGATTTGGAACACACAGATTGCGCGTTCTTAATTGGCACCAACACCGCAGAATGCCATCCTATCGTGTTTAATCGCCTGCGCCAGCATCACAAAAAACATTCCCACGTGAAATTGGTCGTGGTGGACCCCCGCCGCACCGCAACCGCTGCCGTCGCCGATTTGCACTTGGCGATTCGTCCAGGGAGTGATATTTACCTGCTGCACGGCATCGCCCACCTGCTCATCGCGTGGGATGTGATAGACCACCGCTTCATTGCCCAGCACACGACGGGGTTTGCGCCGTACCAGCAAATCGTCAAGAAGTATCACCCCCAGCTGGTGGCGGACGCCTGCGGGATTGACCCAGCCGCGCTCGTGCAAGCAGCCCAGTGGTGGGCGGAATCCCAAGCGGTGTTGTCCCTGTGGTCCATGGGCATCAACCAGTCGCGGGAGGGAACCGCCAAGGCCCAGAGTTTAATCAACCTGCATCTTTTAACGGGACAAATTGGCAAGCCAGGAGCGGGGCCGTTTTCCCTGACCGGGCAACCCAATGCCATGGGCGGGCGGGAGACGGGGGGACTGGCCCATCTGTTGCCGGGGTATCGGTGGGTGACTAACCCTGACCATCGCCGGGAGGTAGAAACTCACTGGCAATTGCCGCCGGGGTCTATATCCCCCCAGCCTGGTCGCACTGCTTGGCAAATCATCGAAGGACTCGAAACCGGTGCCGTCCAGATGCTCTGGATTGCCGCCACCAATCCCGCTGTGAGCTTACCGCATCTTGAGCGCGTGAAAGCAGCGCTGGCCCGCTCGCCGTTTACGGTTTACCAGGACTGTTATTTCCCCACCGAAACTAGCGCCTATGCCCATTTGCTGTTGCCCTGCGCCCAGTGGGGGGAAAAGACAGGGACCATGACCAACTCCGAACGGCGAGTGACCCTGTGTCAGGCCTTTCGCGCACCGCCAGGAGAGGCCAAAGCCGACTGGGAAATCTTTGCCGAAGTGGGTCGTCGCTTGGGTTTTGCCCAGCAATTTGCCTTTCACACCAGCGCCGAGGTGTTTGCTGAATTTGCCGCGCTCACCCAGGGCCGTCCCTGTGACCTTTCGGGGATGAGTCACGAGCGGTTGGCGCGTTTGGGTCCCCTGCAATGGCCCTGTCCAGCGGGTTGCACCGATGCAGCAGCGCGTCAGGACAAACGCCTTTACACCGACCATCGCTTTTTAACCCCTGATGGCCGCGCCCATTTTGGCCTGGCCGATGCGCTGGGGGTTGCTGAAGTTCCCGATGACGAATACCCCCTGGTGCTGACCACTGGGCGGCTCTACGGGCATTGGCACACCCAAACCCGCACGGGACGCATTCCCAAGATTCAGCAAATGCATCCCCAGCCTTTCGTGGAAATTCACCCCAGTGACGCCGAGCGATGGGGCATTACCGATGGCGCTCTCATCACCGTGACATCTCGCCGGGGTACCGTGCAGTTACCCGCCAAAGTCACCCCCGACATTGCACCGGGCACCCTGTTTACACCCATGCACTGGGGCGCGCTCTGGCATCCATCCGCTGCAGCCAACGCCTTGACCCATCCTGCTGCCTGTCCCACGTCCCAGCAACCGGAACTCAAAGCCTGCGCCGTGCGGATTGCCGCAGCCACTCCCCCACCAGCAGCCAAAACGCCAGAACGCCCCCCGTCAGACCCAGCACCGGCCACAGGCCCCACACGTGAATCAAGACAGGAGCCGCCGCTGTGAACAATCCACCCCCCACAATCGGCTCAAACAGCAGTTGCTTGTAGGCAAAACTTTCCAGCGCGCCTGAACGCAGGTCGGGGTCCACCATGCGCAACAACAAAATCCCTGTCGCTGTCACCCCCATGGATTGCCCCATGTCAACAAGGCCCCTTTCAAACCAGTGGTCTGGGAAAATGCGGGGGGCGTAGTACAAGAAAAGCAGGACATTCCAGAGAATCCCAGCGGCACTCAGCAACAGAAATAGGCCGATATTGGTTCCGATAGCAACCAGGGAAATGGACGCCAGGGCCGCCACGATCAAGGCATCCAACGCTGACCCGGCAATCCGTTGCACCAAAGGCCGGACAATCAAGCAGTCCAAGCCCAGCCATTCCATTCCTATCTGCACCAGCATCCCACCAATGAGGGCCATCGGGAAGAGGGGGACATAGGCCATCACTTTGAAACCGGTGGCGCCCCACGTGCGATTTTCCAGCCCAATGAGTCCCTGGAGCAATAGCCAGCCAATAACAATCCCTAAGCCGACAAACCCTAGGTTCAGCGATAGGGGGTCAATCAGCAGATTGCTCATCAATCTGGCTCGCTTTTGCTTGACCGCTGGTGTCTCGTGGTCAGGGAACAGTTCCACCAGTATCTCTGGGTCCTGCACCTGGGTGGTGAAGTGTTGGATGTAGCCTTGGCGTCGTCCCCAAGCGGCGAGAGCCGTACCCGCGATAATTCCCGACACAATCCCCACGGTTGCTAAAGCCAACGCCAAATCTGGCCCATCGGTAAACCCCAATTTTCGCAACGTTTCCGCCATCCCCGCCGCCGTGCCATGTCCCCCTTCAAAGGTCATTTCAATCAGCGTTGCACACAGCGGGTGCGCGTTGAACACGGGTATCAGTAGCAATCCTGTTAGCAGAATGCCCACCACATACTGGCCCCAGGCGAGGGCTTGACCGAACACCACCTGCGGCGCCGCTTTTCGCCAGATGACTGCCGGTGTGGGAATCGTCTCCCCCAGAAACAGAGCGGCAAACACGATATTGATAAACAGGCCAGGAATTTGCCGCCAGACTTCGCGAATCGCCGGTGCTACCACTCCCAACTGAACCAGAACAAGGGCAAGCACCCCCGCCAC